>CAZACO010000045.1:5770-7926 GCA_964483185.1 uncultured Desulfobacteraceae bacterium | reverse complement strand
GATGGCATCTTCACGGGTGTCCGTGTAATAACGCGGCCTGCGGCCCACTTCCATAAAGCCGGCGTTTTTGTAAAGGGCCCTTGCTGTAAAATTCGAGGGCCTAACCTCTAGCCATGCTGTTTCTGCCCCTTCGGCGATCCCTACTTCGATCATCTTGGAGAGCAGGCGGCGCCCCAATCCCTTTCCGCGGCACGCTGCGTGAACCGCCACATTCATCAAATGGGTTTCACCGGTGAAAATCCAGAAGCAGATATATCCCGCCAGAAAATCATCGACTGCAAGGGCCCATAGATGAGAAATCGATCGGTCGATCTCTGTTGAAAAAGCATTCAAATTCCAGGGAGAGGGGAAGGCGCTTTTTTCAATAGAAAGGATATCTCGCTGAAACTTCAGAAAGTTTTCCTCGGTGACCTCTACCAGGGGTATCATGCTGTCTTCAGTAATTTTCCAGCCAACGTGATGCTCCGTTTCCCTGCCTGCTGGGCCTTTTCACCCAAATCACTTAATGTCAGGCGATCCCGGTCTTTGGAAACGGCAATAACCATTGGGAGGTTGACGCCTGTCAACACCTCTACCTTTTCATCGTTCAGAAAGGAAAGGCTCAGATTGGAAGGCGTGCCGCCAAACATGTCGGTAAGCACCAGGACCCCTTGGCCTTGGTTAAGGGATCGTATCTTTTCGGAAATCTCCTTTAATATCTCCTTGCTCTCTGTTGTCTGGGTGATAGCAATAGAATCGGCTGCCTCCAGTCGTCCAACAATCAGCTCGGCAGCAGTCAGAAATTCCTTCCCCAGGTTGCAGTGGGAGATAATCAGCAGTCCGATCATGGGCCAAATATAAACCTCGGCAAGTGGTTGGATGTTTTTCAGGCAGGATTTCGACTCCTTCTGCCTGAACGGTTACGTCTCCCCATCAGATTGAATAATCGCCTGATAAAGCTCTTCTTTGGTTTTGGCCTGCATCAGTTCTTTCCGAAAAGCGCTTTTTTTCAACATCCTTGCTATCCTGGTCAGAACCTGCAGGTGTACGCCGGAAGAATTTTCTGGGGCCAAGAGGAGGAAAAAGAGATACGCCGGCTGCCCGTCCATAGAGTCAAAATCGAGCCCTTCCTTGCTCCTTCCGAATGATACAATAGGACGTCCCACACAGTTCAGCTTGCCGTGGGGAATGGCAACACCGTCACCGATGCCGGTGCTTCCGAGGTGCTCCCTCTCCACCAGGACTTTGACAAGCATCCCTTTGTCTATGCTTGGGTCACGAGTGGAAATGACATCCGCCAATTCTCCCAAAACACTTTTTTTATCTTTTGCCCTGAGTTCAGGTATAATGTTTTCTATTTCGATGATTTCAGAAAGCTTCATTGCATAAACCAGATAGTCAATTAGTGATGCGCCCGTAAAAGGTTCCCTTAACGGGCAATTGCGAATTCACGAAATTGTGAGTCATCGTCACCTGGGCCGTAGGTCCATACGGGCCTGAGTCCAAGATCTCCGATTCAGTTGTGTGCCTGAATGCGCTTTTTGTTCAGGTATTAGTTTGCGGGCTCGATCAGCCCGAGATTGCCGTCACCCCGCTTATAAATAACGTTAATCTCTCTTGATTTGGCATTTCTGAAGACCAGGAAGTCCTGTTTCAACAAATTAAGCTGCATGGCCGCTTCTTCCGGATCCATCGGTTTGGCAAACATTTTTTCCACCTCGATGGTGGGTTCGTCCTGAGCCAGTCCAGCCGTATCAACGGCCTCATCGTTCACTGAATCAGTTTCACCTTTGGCGCCTTCCTGCCGGTGGCTTCTTATTTTGGAGATGTGTTTCTTGACTCGATTCTCGATCTTATCCATTACCTGGTCAATGGCCGAATACATATCCCCGGTTTCTTCGACTGCTTTTATCGGGGTTCCATTTAGGCTGAGGGTTACATCTGCTATATGTCTAAATTTCTCAACAGTCAATACAATATGGGCTTCAAGGGGGGCATCCAAGTATTTCTTGATCTTAGACACCTTCTCTTCGGCGTATGCCCGCAGGCTCTCTATAGGTTCTGTGTGTCTGAATGTTACCGTAATCTCCATAAAGCGTCCTCCGAATGGTAAGTGTAAAACATTACATGACGTTGCGTCAAAGGGTTTGCCGATAAGATGACATTTCAACGATAGG
>CAZACO010000045.1:0-5670 GCA_964483185.1 uncultured Desulfobacteraceae bacterium | reverse complement strand
CTCACGCGTCTTGATCTTGAACGAAATTGAACGCTTTTCAAAGGTCTCAAATTGCTGTTTCCCTTAAATAAGGATGCGATCCAATGCGCCAACCTTCGAACCGAGCTTATCTCAGCAACGGCTCCCTCCGCTTTCTCGATGGGAGGATACCCATTGCCTCTCGATATTTGGCGACGGTACGACGGGCAATGTTAATGTTAAGTCCCTCCATCATCTTTTCAATCTCTTTGTCGCTGTAGGGCTTGGTCTTGTCTTCGGTTTTAATGATTTTGCGGATCTGTTCTTTTACGCTTTCGGATGCAAGGGCATCTCCGTCAACCCTGCTGATGGAACTGTTAAAAAAGAACTTCAGCTCAAAGAGACCCTGCGGCGTATAGACATATTTGTTTGTGGTGACCCGGCTCACAGTCGATTCGTGCATCTCGATATCTTCAGCCACATTACGAAGGACGAGCGGCTTGAGATACGCGATCCCCTTGTCAAAAAAATCTTTTTGGAAGCGGACAATACTTTCTGTTACGCGAAAAAGAGTCCTTTGACGCTGGTGAATACTTTTTATCAACCAGGCTGCGGATCTCAGTTTTTCCTGTATATAAGCCTTTGTATTGTCTGATAAAGGGGCTTTATTCTGCAAAATCCTCTTATAATAACCATTGATCCTCAATTTGGGTAGTCCATCCTCATTTTGGACGATTTCATAATCATCACCCACCTTCAAGACATAAATGTCGGGGGTTATATAGATGGTCTCTTCGTTTGAGTAAACCCTGCCGGGCCTCGGATCCAGCGTCAGAATAATCGATACGGCCGAAATAATATCCTGAATAGGCAATGAAAGTGTGTTCGCGATCTTATCATATGTCTTATTTTCCAGATCTTTCATATGATCCATGATTATCTTTTCGACAATAGTGCCCCCAAGATCGTGGAATCTGGCCTGAATAAGCAGAGTCTCCCGGGTGTCCCGGGCAGCCACCCCCACTGGATCGAAGTTCTGAATTAACACGAGCGTTTCCATCACCTTTTCAAAGGGATGTCCAGTGACCTGTGAGATTTCTTCCAAAGAGATGTCCAGATATCCATCTTCATCCAGATTCCCTATGATTTGAATCCCGATCTCTCTTTGTTCTTCATTCATGCTGCTCATGTTGAGCTGCCAGGTAAGGTGTTGGGAAAGATTCGTCTTGGTGTCGGTAATATTTTCAAAGATGGGTGTATCTCTTTCCTCGTAACGGGTTTCGGCCCAGCCGCTATTATATTCCGTGAGATAGCTTTCCCAGTCCACATCATCCCGGGCGCGCTCCTCAACGGTCACTTCAGGGACTTCAATGGACTCCTGGACTGGCTCATCTTTCCCGTCATCTTTCTCCTCATCCCGTTCAGCTTCCCCTGCTGTCAATTCTTCCAATACGGGGTTTTCCTCTATTTCCTGGGAGATCGTTTCCAGGAGCTCCAGCCTTGAGAGCTGAAGGAGTTTAATCGCCTGCTGCAACTGTGGGGTCATGACAAGCTGCTGCGCAAGGCCTAATGATTGTCTTAATTCTAACGCCATAATGAATTCATAAATTAAAGTTTTCTCCTAGGTAAACGCTCCTGGCGATGTCGCTCTTAACAATCCTGTCAGGGGGGCCTTCTTCGATAATTTTGCCCTGGTTGATAATATAGGCCGTGTCACAGGCGTTCAGCGTTTCCCTGACGTTATGATCCGAAATTATAATACCGAGGCCCCGCTTTTTCAACTGTCTGATAATCTGCTGGATGTCGTTTATGGCAAGCGGGTCAATCCCTGCAAAGGGTTCATCCAACAGCATAAATCTTGGATCCGTAATCAGGGCCCTGGTTATTTCTAACCTCCGGCGCTCCCCTCCTGAGAGGGATATGGCCTTCTGTTTAGCTAAATGGGCAATGCCAAGCTCTGTCAAGGCCTTCCCAAGGCGTGTCTTCCGCTCATGGGCCGGGACATTTAAGGTCTCTAAGATGGCAAGCAGGTTCTGCTCCACAGTCAGTTTCCTGAATACAGAGGGTTCCTGGGCCAGATAGCTGACCCCTTTTCTGGCCCTGCGATACATGGGATCACGGGTGATATCCCTGCCATCTAAAAAGACCATCCCTTCATCAGGATGGGTCAGCCCAACCATCATATAGAATGTGGTGGTCTTGCCTGCCCCATTGGGACCCAGGAGACCAACGATCTCCTCCCGTTTGACGACGATGTCTACCCGGTCGACAACCCGCTTTCCGCTGTAGATCTTGACCAGGCCCTCTGCCTGGAGCAGCTCATTCGCCACGGTTACAGGCCCTGTCCCTTATCTTGCTTGGGAAAAATGACCGCCTTCACCTTTTTTTCTTTTGAACTTTCTACAACACTCCGGTCTTCTTTCAAATAGAGTGTGATTCGATCGCCCTCCACCGAATTGTCTCCCTGTTTCACCATCGGTTTTCCCGTGAGCACCAGCTTTTCATCCAGCTGATAATACACGGCCTTTTGGCCGGTTGCAACGCCGCCTTCAGTGCGAACGATCTTAACGTCTCCCGTAGCCACAATCTTGTCTATTTTAGTTGCGGCCTCTCGGGGGCCTGTTTTTTCCGGGGATTTTTCATAATAGATCACCATCTCCTGGCAGTATACGGTGAAGTCGTCTCTTTTTGCTTCGACATCACCCGCAAATATGACCGTCCTTTTTTTGTCGTCCGCCTCCAGCGTGTTGGAATGTATAACCATCGGCCCCGATCCGGCTTTTCTGTCCTGCGCCTGCGGCTGTGCCGATTGAGCAGGGTCAAACAAAAACGTCAGCCACAGCAGGGTGACAAAAACGAGTACCAGTGAATGTCTCAAGCCTCTCATCGGGTCTCAGGCTCCTCATGTATGATGGTGGTAACATTTGACAATATCTTAATCTTTTCGTTTGTCAGGTCTGCAAAAAGGCCTCTCCCTTCCACATCAAAGAATGGGCCGAATATTTTGACCGGTTTTTCTGTACGTAAAAGCCCGAGTTTTTCTTTGACCAGCATATACTCCGTAAAAATTTTATAGTCGCTCCCGTAAAACCCTTCCAAATTCCCCCAGAGCTCGATTTTTCCGGATTCCCTAAAATAATTCCCCCTTTTCCCACTGAGTTTAAACCCCGCTTTCCCCTCTGGTTCAACCTTCAGCTTAAAGTCGTAAAATCGGATTATTTTTCTATCTTCGGAAAACTGCACTTCTTCCGCATCAAGGACCCATTTCACCTTTTCATCTGGATCATCTTGGCGATAATGGATATCCTTGAGCTTGAGCCCCTCGCCTGAAACAACATCTTTTAACAAGGCCGTTGCCTTAACCACGTCTTTTGCCGATTTCGAAATGTAAAAGGCCACCACCAGCAGCAGCACCCCTAATCCCAAGAGGGGCCAATGTTTCTTGAAAAGAATTTTCATTAAGATATTACTATATCAAGCTCTGCTTTGTTCTGTAAAGCCGTTTTTAGTCCATGGCCCACGGTGGTTCAATATCCATTCGCAGGCCTCCCTCACGGCCCCGTTTCCCCCCCCTTTTTTTGTCACAAAGTCAGCTTCCCGACGAACCTCTTCTACGGCATCGGCAACCGCAATGCGAAGACCTGCCTCCATAAACATGGCCAGATCAGGAAGATCATCTCCAATACAACCTACCTCCATTTTATTGAGTCCTTTTTTTCTTATAATCTGTCTGCACAATGCCTGTTTATCAGCGATACCCTGATATACTTCCTCGATACCCAGCTCTTCAGCCCGGTGCGCTACCGCCATTGATGTCCGGCCTGTCATGATGACAACCTCTATTCCTGCGGAGATGAGCGTCTTCAACCCGAGGCCGTCTCTTACATAAAACGATTGGGTTTCTTCTCCCTTTTCGTTTATGATAATATGTCCGTCTGTCAAGACACCGTCAACATCGAGAAACAGTAGCTTAATCCTTGCTGTCTCGCCTTCCATTGCACCTCCTGGTTTCGCGAGAACATGTTACAGGTGTTGACAGGCTCAAAGCCCTCCGTTTGTTGACGTGGCTCTCACGGCGGTTCAGGTTTGACTCTGACCCTGAAACATTGAGCAGCGGCGATCCATTTGAAGCAGGTTGACTTGAAATGTCGACCTCTTAAGAGGATGCTATAGGTCAGGACCTGATGAGGCCGTGGATATCTTTGAGCGTGCGCAGCAACGGCTCGACCTCATGGAAGGGCAATGAGTTGGGCCCGTCACACAGGGCTGAATCGGGATCCCGATGGACCTCCATAAAAACCCCGTCCGCCCCTGCCGCAATCGCGGCCTTGGAAAGGTGTCCAACAAATTCCCTCTGGCCGCCCGAGCAGGTTCCTTGGCCTCCCGGGAGTTGAACACTGTGTGTCGCATCAAATACAACGGGAAACCCGAATCCTTTCATGATGGCAATAGACCTCATATCCACCACCAGGTTATTGTAGCCGAAAAAGGTCCCCCTTTCAGTAAGAAGTATACGCCGGTTCCCCGTGGACGTCACTTTCTCAATGGTCGGGCCGATCTCCCGGGGAGAAATAAACTGGCCTTTCTTGATATTAAGGGGTCGTCCCGCTCGGGCGGCAGCTACGATCAAGTCGGTCTGTCTGCACAAAAAAGCAGGGATTTGAATTACATCAAGAACCTCTGCGGCCTTCTCCACTTCATTGATTCGGTGAACATCTGAAAGTACCGGCAACCCGGTCATATCTTTAACTTTCTGAAGTATGGCAAGCCCTGTTTCCAGTCCAGGACCTCTAAAAGAGCTTAAAGAGGTCCGGTTCGCCTTGTCGTAAGAACTCTTAAAGATCGTTGGGATACAGAGCTTATCACTCGTTTCTTTTAAGAAATGAGCAACTTGTAAGGTGGCATCTTCGTCCTCGATGACGCAAGGCCCCGCAATCAGAAAAAAAGGGCCATCTGTCTCGATGGTCAATGGACCGATGTTGATTTTATGCCCCATATCCAAAATCCTAAGAGAAACTGGAATCCGGGAATCTGAAACCGTTCATATTCACCTCGGTGATCAAAAACAGCTCTTTATCTGGAAGCCTATAGCAGGGAAGGTTGAAAGTCAAGGAAAGTGAGCCCTCTGAATTAAGACGACATTCCAAACTTTTTCTTGTCACAGGGCTCCATAACCCTTATCATACATCCTTTATCGGTTTAAGAATCGATTCGGATTGAAGGACCCCGCAGTCCCGCTTGAGCAGCGGGACGGGGATCTCCCAAATTTAAGGAGAATTCCTGACATTTTGAGTTCGCTCGCTGATCCCGCTGAAAGCGGGACTGCAAGCAACGGGGAATGCGCTCGCTGTGAATTTTCAAAACGGGTATCATCTTGTGTAAATCAGGTTCGACGGTCTTGTTAAAAGATAGCTCTCTTTACGACAGTTTTTTGTGCTTGACCCCAATTCCTAAATATTAAGTCCTGTTTCGGATAACTGATGGAGGTTAATCAAGGATGGCGAAAAAAATGTCTATCAGGACAATCGATGAAATAAACCAGAAGATCAGGAAGGGTAATGTCGTTGTGGTTACGGCGAATGAAATGACGGATATTGTCAAAAAAAAGGGCCCTGAGAAGGCAGCCCGTGAAATCGACGTGGTCACGACCGGGACCTTCTCCCCCATGTGTTCGTCCGGGGCCTTTATCAACTTCGGGCATACCAAGCCCGG
>CAZACO010000044.1:0-13054 GCA_964483185.1 uncultured Desulfobacteraceae bacterium | reverse complement strand
TTTTCAGGCGGGCACCACCAATATCCCCATTGCCATGGGACTCATCCTCATGATGTATCCGCCGCTGGCCAAGGTGAGATACGAGAAGATGGGGCCCGTGTTTCGAAATGTCAAAGTTCTGATCCTCTCCCTCGTTCAGAACTGGGTCATCGGGCCGATCCTGATGTTCCTCCTTGCGATCGCCTTCCTCTCCGGGCACCATGAATACATGGTCGGCCTCATCATGATCGGCCTGGCCCGGTGCATCGCCATGGTCATTGTCTGGAACGATCTCGCCTCCGGGGACCGGGAATACTGCGCCGGGCTGGTGGCCTTCAACTCCATCTTTCAGGTGATCTTCTTTTCCGTCTATGCCTACATCTTCATTACGGTGGTTCCCCAGTGGCTGGGACTGAAAGGCGCTGTCGTGGACATCTCCATCGGCCAGATTGCAGAGAGCGTCTTTATCTATCTGGGAATCCCGTTTATCGCGGGCGTGATCACCCGCATCATCGGTCTGAAGATCAAAGGTCGCCTATGGTACGAAGAAAAATTCATCCCCAAGATCAGCCCCATCACCCTGATCGCCCTTCTTTTTACAATCCTGGTCATGTTCTCGCTGAAAGGCGAATATATCGTTGCGTTGCCGCTGGACGTCGTTCGGGTGGCCGTCCCCCTGTGCGTCTATTTTGTGATCATGTTCTTTGTTTCCTTTTATCTCTCCATGAAGGTAGGGGCGACCTATGAACAATCCACCACTCTGAGCTTCACAGCGGCTTCTAACAATTTTGAGCTGGCCATTGCCGTGGCCGTGGCCGTCTTTGGGATCGACTCCGGCCAGGCGTTTGCCGCGGTGATCGGCCCCTTGGTCGAGGTGCCTGTGCTGATCAGCCTGGTCAATGTGGCGCTCTGGTTCAAGAGGAAGTATTTCCCCTATGCCATGGAAACGCCTACCGGGGTGTGCCATGTGACCTGTAAACCCTGACCCGGGAAGAAAGAGTGAGAAAGAATTGATTCGACTGGAAGATTCCAAGAGGAAAAAGAACTCATGAGAATACATTGGCTTGTTAGAGTTGTATATATCGCCCTCCTCTCTCTTTATGCCTCCTCTTCCTATGGACAGGAGGCCTTGAGGCCAAAGATGGTTATAAAGGAGCTGAAGTTCGATTGTGGCGCGGTCGAAGAGGGGAAGGTCATCGAACATGCGTTTTCGGTTCTGAACCAGGGGAATGCGCCCCTCGAAATCGCCCGGGTAAGACCGGGCTGAGGGTGTTCCGTGGCCTCATTTGACCACATCATCCTCCCCGGTGGGGAGGGAAAGATTACCCTCAAGGTCCATACAGACGGTTACGAAGGACCCATTCACAAGAGCGCATTGGTCAATTCAAACGATCCTGAGAACAATGCGATCCACCTCGGGATAACAGCCTTTGTCAAGGTTGCCGTTTTGATCTCCCCCCGTTATGTCAGTTTGAACGGAAAAGATGGTCAGCGCATCACCAGGATCGTTGAAATCAAAGCGGGCCTCGATAAACCACTGACGCTGACGCCGGACGCGTTCAATCTGGAAGGAAAGCTGACCTACAGAATCGAGGAAGTGGAGAAAGGACGGAAATTCAAGATCTATTTCACGAGCATCCCTGAAGCGCCATCGACTTATTACGGATTTTTGAATCTCAAGACCAATTATCCTGAAAGACCCATCGTCAGCATAGGGATCAGGGGGCATACGGAGAGCAATGTTCTCTGAGTGAGGGTTTGGCCAAGGAACTGGTTTCCATCGCCTACAAGAATGTGAAGGTTCTGCCAAACGGCTGGACACGGTGGCAGGAGGCAGGACTGCCCGTGGAAAAGGGCGACGAAGGCCCTTCGGATATCGGAAAAGCTTAGACATGGAACCCTTTCAAGAGATCAACCGGAAAAATGGGAGAGGCGGCCAAGTGAAGCATGCCTGCGGTTCAACAGGCACCTGCTCGCACCATCACCAGGATGTCAAAGACAGCAGTGGGTCACGTCTCTTATCGACATTGGCACTCAATCTCATGATCCCCGTGGCCCAGGTCGTCGGAGGTGTTTATGCCCACAGCATGGCCCTCGTATCCGATGCCGCCCATAACTTCAGCGACTTCGTGGCCATCCTGATCGCCTATATTGCCCATCGCATCGGCAAGAAGGGCGCCTCTTTTCGGAACACGTTCGGGTACAAACGGGCAGAGATCCTGGCTGCCACGTTGAACGTGGCCATTCTCATGGGTGCATCGGCTTTTATCGTCTATGCGGCAGTGGAGCGATTTTATCACCCCCAGGCCGTTCTGGGCAAGGTGGTTATCCTGCTGGCCGGCGTGGGTATCGTGGGGAATGGCATTTCCGCCTGGCTGCTCCATCGGGATTCTAAGCACAGTCTGAATGTGAAGGGGGCCTTTCTTCACATGATGGGGGACTTTCTGACCTTCGTCATGGTCCTGATCTGCGGGGCGGTATTGCTATTCAGGCCCTGGTACTGGCTGGATCCCCTCCTCTCCGTTCTCATCGTGTTTTTCATTCTGAAGAACTGCTGGTCCATTCTCAAGGCAAGCACCGGTATACTGATGAATGCCACTCCGGAAGGTTTGGATCTTGAGGAAATCAAGGATTTCCTGGAACAGATTCCCGGTGTTTGCGGCATCCATTATTTGCACGCCTGGAACATCTCCGCTTCCAGTGTCGGTTTTTCCTGTCATGTGGAAGTGTTGGATCAGCAGGTGAGCAAGACCGAGAAGCTCGGGGAGACGATCCGCTATGGGCTCTTGCATCGATATGGCATTGATCATCCGGTACTCCAGTTCGAGACCGGATCATGTGGGAACGGGGGCGTGCTTTGTGAAATCTCTTGCGGAGATGGCATGAATAAGTGGGGTGTTTAGTCAAGAAATAGGGAAAAGATCAAATGCCCAAATATGAAGGTCTTATTGCAAGTGTCAAGGGAAACGGCAAAGCGGAAGTTGTCATTGAGCCGGTCAGTTCGGGTATCCCGGGGGCATCCCCCCGGGTGAATCGGCACGTGTGCCATTGCGCCACGGACGGTTCCACCCTAATGATTGAGGCATTGAACCGGGCGGGTGCAGCCGTCGGTGATCGGGTTACTGTCAGTCGCGACACCTCAGGGATTCTAAAGAACGCGGCCGCGCTGTTGGGTATCCCTTTGACGGGCTTGACTGCAGGCATCGCCTTGGCGGCTGTCCTGACCCATGGTTTTGCCATTCACATGATCGGCGGTATTATTGCGGTTGCTGTATCTTTTTTGCTGGGCATCGGAATCGGTGTTTCAGTTTTCAAACGGGTGTCTGCCGGCGGTCTCCCTGTCATCGAGCAGATTGTCAAAACACGACGTGAGGCGGCTTCCATGTTTGATGAAAATCGGTGTGCTCGGGAGAATGGCGGCAGAAGTTGCGACGGTTGTTCCGGACATTTTGGGTGAAGTACATCTATCGGACTTTTTGTCTCTTTACTCTTACCCGATCATGATTATTCTTTTTGAGGAGCATGTGCATGGGAAGAGGAATTTCAATTGCCAGACATGCTGGATGCGGAGCCCCGGAAGACAGGGTTGAAAGAGAAGACGGAGGATGACTATGGTGTTCCTGAAAGTGAGACTCGATCCCGGTATCGGGGAGTTCCATACCCGGGTGAACAGGTGGATGGAGCGGATGATGACGATGAATCGCCCTGTCCTGTCCCCCTCCGGCGGGGGATGGACCCCGGAAGCGGATATCTTTGAGACCCCCTCCCACATTCATCTAATCGCCAACCTGGCGGGGGTCCGGAAGGAAGATATCGACGTTACCTATCACAACAACCATTTACGGTTGAGTGGCAAACGATTTCATTCGGTACCGAAAGGGAGCGCGGCGCGCTATCACCAGTTGGAGATGGGGCACGGGGAATTCGAGCGCTTCTTCCGCGTCCCGGATATCATTGACCCCAACCGTATCGAGGCGACCCTCGAAGACGGCCTGCTAATTGTTCGGATGGCGAAGGGAACCGGTCCGCGGGGCATCAACATAGAGGTGACTTCCTGAGACCGCCGGGTGCGCCCGAGTGAGTACGGTTTTCAGCGAGAGCGAAGGAGGCTGTCATGAATTCCAAAGAAAAACAGATTCCGGATGTCCTGCCGGTCCTGCCGGTAAAGGACTCCGTCATTTTTCCCAAGATGATCATGCCCCTGATGATTCGGAGCGAAAGTCACATCAGGCTCGTTAACGAAGCGATCCAGAGGAACGAGGCCATTGTCGTGGCGCTGGTCAGAGACTCGAAGGCGAAGGGACAGGACCCGGCCGACGTCCACCGGGTCGGAACGGCAGCCAATGTGGTGAAATTCTCCACCGGTGACGAGGGGGCCCTCGTGGTGGTCCAGGGCATTGCGCGGGTGGACATTGTGGAGATCGTGCAGGACGACCCCTATCCGAAAGCGAGGGTCGTGGAATTGCTGGAGGTCTCCCGGCCGAGCCAGGAAATGACTGCCCTGGTGAACAATATTCTCGCCCTGTTCAAACAGATCGTGGATCTGTCTCCGCCGCTTCCCCAGGAACTCGTTCAGGTGTCCAAGAGCATCGATGTACCGGGCGCGCTGGCGGACATGGTCGTATCCACCCTCAATCTGGAACAGAAGAAGAAGCAGACCATCCTTGAAGCCCTCAACGTGAAGGAGCGACTGGAAAAACTTACCGTCTTCCTCAACGAGGAACTGGAACTGGTCAAAATGGGCCGCAAGATACAGGACAAGGCCCGGAAAGACATGGACGCTTCGCAGCGTGAGTACTACCTGAAGCAGCAGCTCAAGGCGATCCAGAGCGAGCTGGGCATGGACAAGGAAGAATCCTCTGAAACGGACGAACTCAGGGCCTTGCTGAACGAAAAGGATCTCCCGGAACACGTGCTCAAGGTGGCCGGAAAGGAACTCGATCGGCTTTCCAAGATGCATGCCTCGTCGGCGGAGTACACCGTGTCGCGAACCTACCTGGACTGGCTGATGGATATGCCCTGGAGGGTGAGCACGGAAGACAACCTGGACATCCGAGCCGCCGAACAGGTGCTCAATACCCATCACTACAACCTGGAGAAGATCAAGAAGCGGATTCTCGAATACCTTGCGGTGCGAAAGCTGAACCCGGCCCACAAAGGGCCCATCCTCTGCCTGGTCGGTCCCCCGGGCACGGGTAAGACCAGCCTGGGCCGGTCCATCGCCGAGGCCATGGGACGCACGTTCGTGCGGATGTCCCTGGGAGGTGTCCGGGATGAGGCGGAGATTCGGGGGCATCGCCGGACATACGTGGGCGCCCTCCCCGGCCGCATCCTGCAGGGAATCAAGAAGGCGGGATCCAACAATCCCGTGTTTGTCCTGGACGAGATCGACAAGGTGGGCACGGACTTCAGGGGAGACCCGTCTTCGGCGCTCCTGGAAGTGCTCGATCCGGAGCAGAATTTCTCTTTTTCGGATCACTACCTGGAACTGGAGTTCGACCTGTCAAAGGTGATGTTCATCGCCACCGCCAACCAGCTGGATCCGATTCCCGCTCCCCTCAGGGATCGGATGGAGGTCCTGGAGTTGGCGGGCTATACCGAGGATGAAAAACTCAACATCGCCAGAAAATTCCTTCTTCCGAGGCAGATATCGGAGCACGGCCTGAAGGCGCGGCGGGTTTCCTTCCGGCAGCCCGCCGTCCGGAAAATCATCCGTGAATATACGCGTGAGGCCGGGCTTCGCAATCTGGAGAGGGAGATCGGGGCCGTTTGCCGGGGGGTGGCCCGGAAGGTGGCCGAGGGTGAGCAGGAAACGTTTGTCATCAAGGAACCGGAAATCGAGGAATTCCTCGGGACGCCGAGGTTCACTCAGGACGCGGTGGAGCGAACCCTCGTGCCGGGCGTGGCCACCGGTATGGCGTGGACGCCCTCTGGAGGGGATATCCTGTTTGTGGAGACCACCATGATGCCGGGCCGAAAGTCCCTGGTGATGACCGGACAGCTCGGCGATGTCATGAAGGAATCGGCTCAGGCGGCCTTGAGCTACCTGAGGTCGAATGCCTCAAGACTGGGGATCGATGAGGACTTTTACAAAGACCTTGATCTTCACATTCATGTGCCGGCCGGCGCCATACCCAAGGATGGCCCTTCCGCCGGGGTCACCATGCTGACGGCCTTGGCGTCACTGATCACCGGCCGACCGGTCAAACCCAGGCTCGCCATGACCGGGGAAGCCACCCTGAGGGGATCCGTATTGCCGGTGGGCGGCATCAAGGAAAAGGTGCTGGCGGCCAACCGGTTCGGCATTAAACATATCATCCTGCCCCGGGGAAACAGGAAAGACCTGGACGAGATCCCGGATAAGGTCCGAAAGCAATTGACATTTCACCTGGTGGAAAAGATGGATGACGTACTGAAGCTGGCCCTAAAGCCGGCAAAAAAGGCATCGTGCCGGGCCTAGCCCGAGTCTCCTGTTCATTCGCCATGATGTTCCATCTGAAATGCACCCTCTCCGGCTATGATGTCTGTCATGAACCGCCCTTTATGAAGGGGTGATGACGTCTACCTCAAGAATGTATTGGGGTAGGCGTGATACTTCCCCTACCTGAAATTCCGGGTGGGATTTTTTGTTCAGTCGAAGAGGCCTTCGAGAAAGGATTTTATGCCGTGATGTCCGTGGTCGCTCAAGAACGCCATCTTAACCACGAGGGGCGTTTTTGTTTCCCGGCATCAGGAACGGGACGCTGAAGCCATCTGTTGTGATACCAGTTGGCGATATCATGCGCCCGGCCGAACAAATACACGCCGATAAAGGCTGTGATCAGGATGTAGACCCCGCTGAATACCCGCAAGTGAGGCAAGGCGAGGCTGGCGATAATGGCCGAAAACTCACCACGATGCACCATTGAAAATCCTGCCCTGAGAGAGACCTTCGGGCTCAATCCGAACCATCGGCTGCCGACATAGGTGGTAACGATCTTTCCGGCAATGGCCAGAAGGACAAGTGCGACCATCATGCCGACAAAAGGAACACCCTTTCCGAAATGAATGCTCGTTCCGAACCAGAAGAAAAAGAACGGGAGGGTCAGGTCCCGAACGGGCAAAAGCAGGTGTTCGATTTCCGAGGACCTTCCGGTCTCAGACAGCATGACGCCGGCCATAAAGGCACCCAGGATTTCGGATAGACCGAGAGCAACCGCCAGTCCGGCATAGCCCAGGGCCAGACCCACTGCCAGAAGGGGCATGAAATCGGTTTCGATATATTTGGCGATGAAATTATTCAGCCGCCTAAAACCGTAATGCCCCATGAGGATGGCCCCAACCGCCAGCACGATGATTTTCAAAATCAACATCCCCATGAAGGTCGCCGAGACCTTATCGCCGCCTTGGACGCTGGCAATGAAAGAGACCAGGATGGGGGCCACCAGGTCTTCGAATATGAGCAGGGCCAAAATAAACTCGGTCTCTGGATTGGCCAGCCGTTTCTTTTCATCGAGCATTTTAGCGGATATGGATGAACTCGTGGCATAGGCGATCGACCCGATAATGAATGCCGAGATGACATCCAAGCCAAACAGCAGCGCCACAACCATGGCCCCGCCAAGATTCACCGCGACATCCATAAATCCGGCAGGCCAGATTCGTTTGGATATGGTGACCATCCGGGCCAGTGGAAATTCAAGCCCCAGAATGAAAAAAAGGAGAACAATGCCTATTTCGGCGGCGATATGAATCCATTCGCTTTTATAAAAGAACGAGGCAACGGCGGTTCCCAGTACGATATAGATCAGAACCGATGGAAGCCTGAATTTCTGGGAGGCAAAACTGATGGCAAAAAAGGAGCAAAGCACCAGCCCGGCCAAAAGGAGGAAGGGTAACTGTTCCACGGATTACCTTTGGTTATGGCTTGGGGTCGTTCTTTTCGTCATCGGCCGGCGATGCCAGGGAGCATGATTCGCACAGTGATTCCAGACGTTTCGTCTGTTCCCGGTTGCCGACGATCATGAGGGTGTCTCCGGGAAGGATCATCTCGTCTATATCCGGACTGCCGATCATGTCTTCGCCCCTCTGGATACCGATGATGGTTGCGCCGGTTTGGGTCCTGATTTGGGAATCGACGATTCTCTTGTTGGCCAGTTCACTGTCCGGCGGGACTTGGAGCCATTCTACTCTGATGTTCTTTAACAATAATTCCACACGGTCATCGGTCACCGGCTGGTAATCCACGCCAAGAAGAAGGGTCCCCAGTTGGCGGGCTTCTTCATCGCTCAATTCCAGGACAAAGTCCGGTTCATCCTCGTCCGATCCGGCAAAATGGTATATTTCCCGGTGTCCGCTTTGATGAAGGATCACCACCAGATTGTCCCCTTCCGCCGTTTTAAAGGAATAGCGTTTTCCGATTCCCGGCAGATCACCGGTCTTGATCTCCATTTTCGCCTCCATATAAAAAGTAGTTTGTGCCCATCCATTAATGAAATAAGGGGGCTATCAAGTGTCCAATTCAAAAATGAGCAATTTTTTACAAGATCAAGGAAATCAAGGGATTAGGCGGAGACGTACTATCGTACGTCGCACAACGAATCCCGCCGATTGACGCTGAGATTGTGAAAAAGGGCCATTTCTGGATGGACACTAGTTAAAGAATTCAGGGCAGGTCTTCAAAGCACCATTCCATGGCCATTGCGGTGTTCTTTAAAACGATTCGGTATATGTTCGATATCTTATCGTTATTGGCGGTTGCCGTCAACCGGTTTACATCTGAATGATGCAAGGTCGGAGGGTCCCCTATTGCCGGACACGATCGCAGATCAAGCGCCTGGCCATAGCCCCCGACTGGATTTCGGGGTCGGCGGTTTTTTGGGGATGTACTTAGGGCTCTCGCAAAAATAACTTCCCAGAATTGGCGCCCAGATTTAGGCCAGTTCAAGCCAGCCAGAGGGCGGCCCCTCGAAGCTCCTGAAACAGGGTATGGCTGACAGAGCCCACAAAAACCTTTTGCAACAGTCCTTTCCCTGTCCCGGTCCGGCCTACGGCCACGGCAGCAAAACGCCTTTCGTTGGCTTCCTTCAATATGGCTTTGCTGACGGCGCCCTCTTCGATCGTCTTGAGTTTGATCCTGTCAGGAGGAAAGGCTCGGCTGATCAACGCTTCTTTGCTTTCTGACAGGATGGCATCCGCGCCTTTGTCGCCGATGTTGCCCTTTTTAGCAACCGCAAGGAGGGTCACGGCCTGGTTCTTCTCCTGGTTGAAAATATGCCCGAGATGGTCCACCATCCGGGCAGAGGCATCCGAGCCGTCCACGCAGGCCAGCACGTTTTTCCTTTCCAGATCAGGCTTGCGGCATACCCAGATGGGAAAATCGCATGTCTTTTCAAGGAGACCTCTGGTAACGCTTTCATCAAAGGCCTGCTCCAGCCAGGACAGCCCTCTTCTACCCAGGACCACGGCGTCATACAGACCCTCTGCGCCCTCCTGGATGATCTCCATGACCTTGGAGATCCTGCGGCCCTTGAGTTTGGTGATGACCCGTTCCGGATCGAAACCGTTTTTGAGAAGTACCTGTTTTGCCGTTTCCAGTGCCTGGTGCCCTTTGGCCTCTGATTTCCTGGCCTGGTGTTCACTGTCTTGGTCGCTCTCCCAAGTGCCTGGAGCCCTGGGCATTATATATAAGAGGGTGACTTTCATCCCTTCTCTGTTCGTAAAAAAATTTCCCACAAATCGAACGCCAAACAGACCATCCTGTTTTTCACTCAGCGTCACAAGGAGATGTCTTTCCATGTATTTCCTCCCTTCTGCAGGCGTGTCGCATGCTGACAAAAGCCCGGTTCCCGAAAGGGCGGAGAGGCCATCGGGACAGGGCCATCTGAATCATCCAGCGACCCTCTTCTGCATGCAGCTTGTCTTTTCGTTAAAATAGAGATAAGATCACGCTCTAATATTGATGCATTCGTAAAAAGTCAAAATCTCTCGCCAAGACGCAAAGACCGCAAAGGTAACTTATTAATTTTAAATACTATTTTCTTGGCGCGCTTGGCGACTTTGCGAGAAAACACACTTTTTACGAGACCATCAATATTCTTTAAACGATGGAGAGTAAAAAAACAACCGGCAATATAATGGACATGTTAGATTCCGCTTTAAGAGAGAAGAAGTCATGAACCTTTTTGCCATCATTCTCAATCTGAGGTTTCAAGACATCCTCGACATCCTCTTCCTCAGTGTTGTGGCCTATTATCTCTTTGCCTGGTTCCAGGGGACCAAGGCCTTCAAGGCGCTCATCGGGCTCCTGGTCTTAGGGGTTGTATTCACGATTGCAAAGACATGGGGTCTCTTTCTGACCACATGGGTATTTCAATTCCTGTGGCAGATTCTTATTATTCTGATTGTGGTACTTTTCCAGTCAGAGATCCGTCAGGTCCTGGAAAGGGTGAACCCCCTTCAAAGGCTCGGGTTTCGACGGCGGGATGAAGCCGGGGCCTGGGTGGAGGAATTCGTAAAAGGCATTTTCGCTTTGGCCGAGAAGAAGACCGGCGCCCTCGTCATTATCGAACGGGGTGAAAAGGTCGATGAGCATATGACCGAGGGGCAGAGGCTCGAATCTGACCCCACGCCCGAAGTCCTGAAGAGTATCTTTCAAAAAGAATCCCCCCTTCATGACGGCGCCATATTGATCAGGGAGGAACAGATTGTCGAGGTGGCCTGTTATCTTCCTCTCAGCTCGGCCGAAGGACTGCCCAAGGAGTGGGGAACCCGGCACCGGGCCGCCCTGGGCCTGTCCGAACGGTGCGATGCATGGGTTGTGGTCGTATCCGAGGAACGAGGGGAAGTTTCTTTGGCCAGGGAAGGCCGTATCGATACGGTTAAGAAGCCACAGGATCTCTACCAGATGATGCGTGAGGCCCTGGCCCCCATCCGTCCCGCAGACCGAGGCTGGAAAGAGAAAATCCGATTCTTACTGGTCAACCGCTGGCGCACCAAACTCGTCACCTTTTGCCTGGTCAGTCTTCTCTGGCTGATTCTGGCCGGGCAGCAGGATTTTGAGGTCAAACTGCGGATCCCCATTGAGGGGAGGAATCTCCCCCAAGAGATGGAGATTGTGGAACCTCGACAGGCCTATGTCCAGATTACGATTCGGGGACTTCGCAGGGACGCCAGCACCCTGGCAGAGGAAAACGTGGTTGCGAAGATAGACCTTTCTCATGTATATCCCGGCAAAAGGGCTTTTTCCATCACCCGGAATCTGATACAATTGCCGGACGACCGCGTGCAACTGGTCGATATTGAACCGAAGGAGGTGGTATTCACGTTCCAAAGAAAACCGGAAACGGCTCCCGATCAGGAAGAGGGTTTGACAGAAAAATGGTTAAACGGAACAACCAAAAAACCCCAAATACATGATCGCTGAAAAGGAGAGATGTGAGGACCCAAAGGGAGGCATTGACATGGCAGAGAAAAAGAAGGCTAAACCAGCAAAGGGCAAGATCAAACGCAAAAGAGTCACCTTGACCCTTAAAGCCCCTCATGCAGAGGCCGTTTCGCTGATGGGGGATTTCAACCAATGGAACCAGAAGGTCCATCCGATGAAGCAGGAGGGTGATGGGACCTGGAAAAAGATCATCATGGTCCAGCCCGGCAGATACGAATACCGGTTCCTGGTGGATGGCGAGTGGTGGAACGACCCGGCCAACGATCAAACCTCTTCAAACTCCTTTGGAACGGTGAATAACGTCCTGGAGGTCTCCAAATAGAACTGTTGTGGCCCGGTTTCTGACGTTGGATGGTCCTCATCGCTCGGGAAGCCGCACCGAAGAGTTTTTTCAGCTCGGCTGCCGCTTCTCATCCAGCGGGATAATTCGCGTATCTCTTTCGCCTTTTCCACATAATGGAAGAGCGAGACGTCTTCGCCCGAGATCGTGCCGGCCGTCAGGTGGGACGGACCGGTCACATTCCGGGGAAGAGCACGTTGGATCTTTAAGTTTGCGGAATCCAGGTTCTATAAAAAAGTGGGGGTGCCATTATGCGCCGAATTAACCATCGACCCCATTTCTGCCCACTGGTGCTGATTGTTTTTTTTCTTTTGTCGGCCGTTCCGGCCCGGGCTCAACAGCCGCCGGTGGCAGGACCTTCCGTCAATGAGCTGGATGCGTTACTGGGTGTCATCGAAAACCCGGAAAAGCGCGAGGCCTTTGTCAAAAATCTGAAAGGCCTGATCGAGGCCAAAAAGGCGTTAGATGGCAAAGGAGGAGAGAAAGGTGCCAGGGAGGAACAGAAACCGCTGTTGATCGTCCGTTTCGTCTTTGAGCGTTTTGAAGATGTGTCCAAAGATGTGAGAAACGTGGCGGTTACGATCGGCGACCTGATAGAACAGGTGCCTGATAGCGCCCGCAGGATACAGGCATTTTTTATGCAACCGGAAAACCGGTCCCGCCTCCTCACCCTGTTTTTGGATGCCGGAATTGCCGCGGTGATTGCCCTGATATCGGCCTTCTTCCTCGGGCGTCCGGCTCAATCGGCAATCGGAAAAATGAAGGCCCTCCCCTCAAAGATAGTGTGGGGATTCGTCTATATCATCCTCAAAGGAATCCCCTACCTGATCCTGTGCATGGCCTTCACCCTGTTGTTTGAGGTGTTGCCTTCTTTTCCATCGGGACGTACGGTGGTGCTCCTTTTCTTCACCCTCCTTTTCCTTTACCGGGTCGCCATGGCAGTCTTTCGGGTGCTCTTCTCCCCGGACGATCCTCATCTCAGAATCCTTGCTGTTTCAGATGAAAACGCCCATTACCTGTGGATATGGATGCGACGGTTCGCCATCTATGCCTTTCTCTACTTCATGGTCACCCGATCATTTTTGTGGACCCATACGGCCCAGCCCTATCTTCCACTTCTGCGTGGTTTGTTGCTGATTCCCTTTCCGGCCATGCTGACCGTGTTTATCCTTCAGGTCGCCCGGGAAATCCGAATGAGACAGAAAAGAGAGATGGAGACACATGAAGCGGCGGAAGGACCCCCGGAAAAGACGAGAAACCGTCTGGTCGAGGCGCTCATCCGTTACTGGCCGATCCTCGCCGCAGGATAC
>CAZACO010000043.1:0-13160 GCA_964483185.1 uncultured Desulfobacteraceae bacterium | reverse complement strand
CGGCGGTTCCGGAGGCGGATTTGACAAGCTCCGCATCGTGTTCAGGAAAAATGAAAACCATCACGGGGACGATGGCCAGGATCTGGATCTGGGTGTCACCCTCAACCGGAGAAACGACACGGCCCACAGGATCCGGATCGAGGTCCCGTTTTACGGGGGCGGTATGTCCTATGGCTCGGTGAGCATCACCACCATGCTCAGCCGGATCAAGGCGGCCGCGGCCCTGGGGACCTTTTGCTGCACGGGGGAAGGCGGATACCCCGATGAGCTGAAGCCCTATGACGACCACGTGATCACACAGGTGGCTACCGGACTTTTTGGTGTCAGAGAGGAGACGATCCAGCGTGTCCGGATTGTTGAATTCAAGTACGCCCAGGGAGCAAAACCGGGGCTGGGAGGGCACCTCCTGGGGGACAAGGTGACCCCGGGCGTGGCCCGGATGCGCGAGGCCGTGGCCGGTTACCCTCTCTTTTCTCCATTTCCATTCCACAGCGTCTATTCGGTGGAAGACCACAAGAAGCATGTGGACTGGATAAAGGCCATCAACCCGAAGGCCCTGGTCTCTGTCAAGGTCTCCACGCCCACGGATGTGGATATGGTTGCAGTAGGGAGCTATTATGCGGGGGCCCATATCATTCATTTAGACGGCAGCTACGGGGGAACCGGCGCGGCCCCTGATATTGCCAAGAAAAACATCGCCATGCCGCTGGAATATGCCATTCCCAAGGTCCACCGGTTCCTGAAGGAAGAGGGGGTCCGGGACAAGATAACCGTGATTGCCAGCGGCGGGATCCGGACCCCGCACGACCTGGCCAAGATTATCGCCCTGGGGGCCGACGGCATCTGTACAGGCACCGCCGATCTGGTGGCCCTGGAATGCATCCGGTGTCATAACTGCGAGAGCGGGAGAGGCTGCGCCAGGGGGATCGCCACAACCGACCCGGAGCTGCTCGATCTCGTGGAAATTGAATGGGGGACCCAGCGGATTATTAATATGTTTCTTGCCTGGCGCAAGGAACTGACACGGATATTGAAGAAATTGGGCATGCAGAGCATCACCGAACTGGTGGGCCGTACCGATTGCCTGGTTCATCTGGATTATATGCGAAGAAGTGCCTAAAGTTTGAAGTGCCTAAAGTGTCTAAAATGCCTAAAATGACTAAAGGGCGTGTCGGATTTATGGCGAGGTTTGACGGAACTCCATGATGAAGCGAGATCACATAATAGAACACATAATCCGGTCAAGGAAACCGCTGGTGGAGGATCTGCCGGCAAGGCCCTGTTTTGAAACCGAGGCAGAGGGGGGCTGCGGCGTGACCGGGTTTGCTTGCAGCATCCCGGTAAGGGGAAGGCATATCTTCGAGCCCTCCCGGCAGATGCACAACAGGGGGAACGGCCGCGGCGGCGGGATTGCGGCCATGGGGTTTGACCCGAGAATGTTGGGGGTTTCCAGAGAGATCCTCGATGAGGACTACATCCTCCAGATTGCTGCACTCGAGGAGGGCGTGGCAGACGATCTGGAAGAGCGTTTTATCGAACCCTTCTTTCATGTGGACTTTTCAGAGCGGATACCCCATGTGGATGACTACCGGGATATCCGGGGTATGGATGTCAGACCTCCCGAGGTCTTCCGCTACTTTGTGCGTGTCCGGCCGGACATCCTGAACCGCTTTATCTCAGAAAATCAGATGGAAGGGATCAACCGGCGAAGGGCTGAAGACGAATTCGTTTACCAGAACAGTTTCAACATCAACAAGACCTACTACGATGCCTACGGCAAACAGCAGGCCTTTGTCCTGTCCCATGGCAGGAATTTTTTCATCCTCAAGATCGTGGGCTATGCAGAGCAGGTGGTGCAGTACTACAAGCTCGATAATTTCAAGGCCCATATATGGATTGCCCATCAGCGATACCCCACCAAGGGGAGGGTCTGGCATCCGGCCGGGGCCCATCCATTTGTGGGCCTCAACGAGGCCCTGGTCCATAACGGGGACTTTGCCAATTACCATTCGGTGGCCGAATATCTGAGACAGAAAAATCTCTACCCGCTCTTCCTTACCGACACGGAGGTCTCGGTATTGTTGTTTGATCTCTACAGCAGGACATACGGGTATCCATTGGAATATGTGATCGAGGCCCTGGCCCCCACCATGGAGAGGGATTTTGACCAGTTGTCTCCGGAAAGGCAGCGGATCTACCGGGCGATTCAGGCCACCCACGTGCACGGGTCTCCGGATGGGCCGTGGTTTTTCATTATTGCGCGGAACGACACTGAAAACAACCGGCTCCAGTTGATCGGGATCACGGACACCGCCATGCTCAGGCCTCAGGTATTCGCCCTGCACGAGGGCCAGGTGCAGGTGGGGCTGATCTGCTCGGAAAAACAGGCCATCGATGCAACCCTCAAGAGCCTTGCGGCCGAAGATCCCCGTGTGGGGACCGTGGCGGATCGGTACTGGAACGCCCGTGGCGGGAGCTATACCGATGGGGGGGCCTTTATCTTCAACCTGGATACAAAGGGACCTGCCCGCCATCGCGAGCGCTCAGGCGAGGCGGGCGGGGAGGAAACCCTGGAACGGAGGCTCTCATGCGTTGACAAGTTCGACAGGCCGATCACGCTTCCCGATGGCCAGTCCGCCTACCTCCCGGGCCAGGTGTATTACCTGTTTGCAGGGGATGAAGGGAAAGATCGCTTTGATATCTCACGGTTCTTCGAACTCCAGAGGCCTGACCTCCTCTATGAATATGTCAGGGACGGGATCAGGGACTGGGATTTTGCCGACCTCATGGATTGTCTGAAAGAGATCAGGGGATGGGCACTCAGGGGGGATGCCCATTTTGAGGTGGCCCTGGACGCCCTGACCCGGCTGCAGGACAGGCGGTATCCGACCTATGACAAGAAGCGCCGCTCCGTTTTACAGATGGTCCACCAGACCCTGGAAACCATCTTCCGTCATTTTCCATCCTTGTCCCGGGAAGACACAAAATCCGTTTACCGCCTCATCGACTGGGAGACCCGGCAGTTTTTCAGGGGGCCTTCTTATGAGGAAAAGGTGTTGATCATCGATGCATCCCTCTTTCCGCCTGAGGGCGATCACTGTGACAGCCGGCTTCTGGCCGAGGCGTTTTACCGGGGGTGGCGCCGGTTTATCGTGTTCGGCCTCAAGGGACAGCGTTTCCATGGATGCGGGCTCGGACCGGATACGGGCGGCGTCCGCATCGATATCTACGGGAGTTCGGGCGATTATTTGGGGTCGGGGATTGACGGCCTATCCATCTATGTCCATGGAGATGCCCAGGATCAGCTCGGGCAGATCATGAAATCGGGAAAGATGGTCATCTATGGCGATACCGGCCAGACCTTCATGTATGGGGCCAAGGGCGGAGAGGTGTATATCATGGGAAACGCTGCCGGGAGGCCCCTCATCAATGGCGTGGGCCGGCCCCGGGTGGTGATCAACGGCACCTGCTTAGACTACCTGGCCGAGTCCTTTATGGCGGGTGATCCATATGAAGGCGGGGGCTTTGTGGTCTTGAACGGCATGGAATTTGACGATCAGGGCGCGGTCCGGCCGCAACAAACGCCCTATCCGGGGGCCAACCTCTTTTCCCTGGCATCGGGGGGGGCCATTTATGTCCGTGATCCCTTCAGGCTGGTGGACGAGCAGCAACTGAACGGGGGAGAGATCGCGCCCATGGAACAGAAGGACTGGGACCTCATCCTTCCCTATCTCAGGGAGAACGAGCGATTGTTCGGGATCTTAATTGAAAATGATCTTCTGTCAGTGGAGGGGAGACCAGGGGATGCATTGAAGGTATATCGAAAGGTGATACCTCGTCAGGCGGTTGATGTGGAAAAGGATGGTCTGGAAGAGTGAGGAGAGAATGCGTTATGAAAAAGATCGAAGCGATTATCAAGCCTTTTAAGTTAGATGACGTCAAAGATGCAATTCTGAAGTTAGGGGTGAGCGGGATTACCATCACGGAAGTGAAGGGGTTCGGCAGGCAGAAGGGGCACAAGGAGATCTACCGCGGGGCAGAGTATGTGGTCGATTTTCTGCCCAAGATAAGGATAGAAGTGGTGGTGTCTTCTGATATTGTCCCCAGGGTCCTGGACGTCATTAAAGAGAACGCCTATACCGGAGAGATCGGGGACGGAAAGATATTTGTCATGCCCGTGGAAAAGGCGATTCGCATCCGAACGGGTGAAGCGGATAGGGACGCCATATAGATTGTAAGGGTTCACAGGTTCTGGGTTTCCCGCTGAAAGCGGGATCCAGGGTTGGGGACAGGGACGAGAAATTAAAGACCTCGTAAAACATGCTGGTTTGGCTAAATGGTTTCCAATGGGCCCCCAGTTTTCGGGATTGGTATGGCGAATCGGGGGTCAAAAATGCAACCTTGAACCCCTGAACCTTTGAACCGGTGAACGGTTACAGGTATTGGAAGGTTCACAGAAAATTGTTGCGGATTTCCTTAATTCAAGAGAATCCTTTATACGGACAGAGCTGAAGCACTCTTCCGGACGAGAGGCTGCCCGCAGGTACGCCGACGTGATGGATCGGTTTGTCCGGTCCCTTTTTCTCGAGGCGGGGTTCAAGGAACATTCGAGTGAGAAGGATGAGGGCGGCCTGACCGTGATGGCCTTGGGCGGTTATGGAAGGCGGGAACTCTGCCTCTGTTCCGATGTGGATCTCATGGTGATCCACCAGGGAAAACTGTCGCCAGAGATGAAGGACATCATTTCCCGCGCCATCTATCCCCTCTGGGATGCCAAACTGGAGGTCGGCCACTCCATCCTGACATACCGTGAATGCATCCGTTTGGCCGTAACCGATTTCAGGGTATTTACCTCCCTGGTGGACAGCCGGTTTTTGTTGGGCTCCCGGTCGTTTTACGATCTCTTTCAGGAGGCCTTCTGGTCGCGCATGTACCGGGAGCAGTCGTCTTTATTGGGCAGGTTCCTGGTTTCCAGGGAGGAACGGGCCGAGAAGTATGGCGGAGAGGATCACTTTGTGGAGCCGGACCTCAAGGAAGGGCTGGGCGGACTCCGGGATCTGCATCTCATGGACTGGATGGCAAGGACCTATTTCCGGTGCGATCGCCTTGAGCAGATCAAGCGTTTTGCGGTCTTCAGCCATTTTGATCTGGACGAACTGGCTGTGTCCAGGAGCTTCCTCTTAAACGTCCGAAACCATCTTCACCTGATGGCCAACCGGAAGGAAGATCGCCTGTTCCTTTCGAGCCAGAACCGGATCTCAAAAGACCTGGGCTATGATGACGGACCCAGCATCTCGGGTCCTGAAAAGCTCATGAGGGATCTGTATCTCCATTTGAACCGGATCCGGTACCGCCACGAAGAATTCGAGGCAAAGGCCCTGGATATGATCGATCCTTCGCCGGCCGAGCCGGCCCCGGATCAACTCCCCGCGGAGTTCCAGGTGGTGAAGGGGAATATCGTCTTGAAGGAAGGCTCGCTCTTTGAAATGGACCCTGTGGTGATTCTGCGGGCCATGAAAGAGGCCAACCAGCGCAGTCTCTTCCTGGGTTCCGGGTTCATCTGGGAGGCGGAAGAGATCATTGCCAGAGGGGGGAATGGACTCGTCGACGCTTCCGAGGCGAAAAGGCTGTTTTTGGAGATCATCCTGAGGCCTGAGAACCCGAAGATCATCCGGCTGGCCCTCGAAATCGGACTGATGACCCTCTTTATCCCTGAATTCAGTGAGATCAGGAACCTGCCGCAGTTCGGGTTCTATCATGTCATGACCGTGGATCTTCATTCCCTGAGGACCTTAGAGGTCGTGAACGAGATCTCACAGGGTGTTTACGACACGCAATGGCCGCTGCTGAGGAAGGTTTTCGATAGGATCGAGCACCCTGACCGGCTGTTTTTGGCCGCGCTTCTGCATGATATCGCAAAAGGGAATAAAACAGATCATGCGAAGAAGGGAAGCGAGTTGGTCGTCAGGATACTGAAACGACTCGGTGTGACAGGGCAGGCCCTTGAGGTCATCCCTTTCCTGGTCAGACATCATTTATTGTTAGTCAATGTGTCGCAGCGCAGGGACCTGAGCGATGAGAAGACATCGGTTCAGGTGGCCCAGACCATTCAGGACAAGGAGCTTTTGAAGATGCTCTTTCTCCTGACCGTGGCCGACAGCTTTGCAACCGGTCCCATGGCCCGGAGCGACTGGAGAATTATGCTTCTGACCGAGTTGTTTGTGAAGGTGAGACGCATATTGGAGAGAGGGCTGCTGGCCTCGCCCGATGCCACCAAAAAGATTGCTGCCAGAAAGCGATCCATCTCAGAGATGTTAAGGCCGGATTTTTCAGAAGAGGAACTCCTCAAGCTGATGGATCAGGTGTCTCCCAGGTATTTTCTGAGCGCAACACCAGGGGATATTATCCACCACTTCCGCATGGCCTTGACCCTTGGCCGGGAGAGGCATGCATGGGTCCTGCAACGGGTGACCGATGCGCCGGTTACCCGCATTATCCAGTGCACGTACGACAAGCCGGGACTCTTCAGCAAGATGGTGGGCGTCTTCAGCCTCAATAACATCGAGATCCTGTCTGCCAATATCTTTACCCTGAAAAACGGTCTGGCCTTTGACATCTACGAGGTGACCAATCCCGTAGACCGGTACCGTGAGAAGGAAAGATGGGCAAAAACCTTGAACGATGTCCGGCTCGCTTTGGAAGACCGGCTTCCATTGGACGACCTGATCCGGGAAAAGGCTCGGACCCTCTATCCACAGGAATACCAGAGCCCCGTGACGAAGAAGGTAATTGTCGATAATGAGGCCTCTGACTTTTTTACGATCATAGAAATCAGCTCGCGCATCAGCGTCGGATTGGTCTATACCTTGGCAAAACAGATCTTCTCGTTAGGCCTCAACATCCGATTTGCCAAGGTCAACAGCGATGAGGAAAGGCTCAGGGGCGTCTTTTATGTGAAGGATTCCGGCGGTCAGAAGGTCTTTGAGGAGGATAAGATAACAGAGATTAGGGATAAGCTGATGGCCGCCGGGCATTGAATATTGACTATTGACGAATGACCAGTGACGAATGCGTCTCTGCGACCATGGGCACTGGACTTTGGACTTCGGACTACCGCATGATAGCGATTATTGACTACAGGGCAGGGAACCTGAGGAGTGTGGAACGTGCCCTCAAAGGGCTCGGGTTCAGGAGCCGGATCACACGCGACAGGGCGGAAATCCTGGACGCCGACAGGGTCGTTTTCCCGGGGGTGGGGGCGGCCGGAAAGGCGATGGCCGACCTGAGGCAGCTCGGCCTGGATAAGACCATGAAACAGGTCCTTGAGGATGGAAAGCCTTTCTTGGGGATATGTCTCGGGGCACAGATCGTTTTAGAGCGGAGTCGAGAGGACGATGCGGCATGTTTAGGGTTCATGGCGGGAGAGGCAAAGGCGTTTCCGGTGCCCCTCTCTTCCCCGGGAGACGAACGACTCAAGATCCCGCATATGGGATGGAACGGTTTGAAGCTCGTCAGGGAGCATCCCGTGTTGAGGGGAGTTATGCCGGAAGATGAGTTTTACTTCGTGCACGCCTATTATCCGGAGCCGGCTTCTGATAAAGATATCCTCGGCACGACCGATTATGGCATCCGTTTTCCATCGGTAATCGGCAACAAGAATCTCATCGCCATGCAGTTTCATCCGGAAAAGAGCGGGAGGCCGGGTCTCAAGATATTGAAGAACTTCTGCAACTGGGACGGTCACGATGCTGAGTAAACGGATCATACCCTGTCTGGACGTGCGCGATGGAAAGACCACCAAGGGTATCCGGTTCAAGGAGAACGTGGATATAGGAAATCCGGTGGAAATGGGGAGGTTCTATTACGAGGAGGGGGCCGACGAGATCGTCTTTTACGATATTACCGCCTCAAGTGAACGCCGAGATATCATGATAGACGTGGTCAGCCGTGTCGCAGAAGAGATCTTTATCCCTTTTTCGGTGGGCGGGGGGATCCGGTCCCTGGAGGACATGCGCAGCGTCCTCCTGGCCGGGGCCGAAAAGGTCAGCGTAAACTCCGCAGCTGTCAAGGATCCTGAGATCATCTCCCGCGGCGCTGAAGCCTTCGGCAGCCAGTGCATTGTCCTCGGCATGGATGTCAAAGGGGTGGCACCCTCTGCCACCATTCCCTCCGGTTATGAAATCGTCGTCAACGGGGGGCGGACCTCTACCGGTTTAGATGCATTGGCCTGGGCGAGGAGGGGAGAGGCGTTGGGTGCCGGAGAAATCTGTCTCAATTCCATAGATGCGGACGGTACACAGGACGGCTATGAACTGACATTGACCTCCCTCATTTCGGAACATGTGAATATCCCCGTGATCGCATCCGGGGGCGCGGGCAGCATCGACCATATCTATGAGGTCCTGACAAAGGGGAAGGCAGATGCCGCCCTTGTGGCCTCTATTGTCCATTATCATACCTACACCGTCAGGGAGATAAAGGAAGCCCTTCATGCCAAAGGGGTGAAGGTACGGATGACATGGTGATGGGACTGGATGCTGGATCCTGGTTACTGGATCCTGGTTACTGGATGCTCGTTGCTCGTTTAGCAACTTGCGCCTTACGCCTTGCGCCTAATGCCTTACGCCTAATATTATGAAATCAATACTCGCATTGGAAGATGGAACCCTGTTTGTCGGTCGTTCTTTTACAGGCCATGGCGAAGCTGTGGGTGAAGTGGTCTTCAATACAAGCATGTCAGGCTACCAGGAGATACTGACCGATCCCTCCTACTGCGGCCAGATGGTGACCATGACCTATCCCCTGATCGGCAGCTACGGGGTGAACCACGAGGATATTGAATCGGACAGGATACAGGTCCGGGCGCTTTTGGTAAAAGAGTACCAGGAATATCCCAGCAACTACCGATCGGAGAAGACCCTGGCCGATTACCTGAAGGCCGGCGGGATCCCGGGCATTGAAGGGATCGACACCCGGGCCCTCACAAGGCATATCAGGGAGGAGGGGGCCATGAAGGCCGCCCTGTCAACCAGAGACCTTGATCCCGATTCCCTGGTGGAAAAGGCCAGACAGTACCCCGACATGACAGGCCTGGACCTGGCAAAGGAAGTCACGTGCCATGAACCGATGCTGTGGCAGAACGGGGGTCCGCGCAGGCTTGAGACAGGACTTGAACAGTTCCAATGGCCGGAAAGGCAGGGGTCATATCTCGTCGTGGCCATGGATTTTGGGATAAAATACAATATCCTTAGATCGTTGGAACAAAGGGGCTGCACGATTCTGGTCCTGCCTGCCGATACGAAAAGCGAGGCCATTGACCGGCTGGATCCGGACGGGCTCTTCCTGAGCAACGGCCCGGGAGATCCTGCCGCGGTTTCCTATGCCGTGGAAACGATCCGTGAACAGATGGGGCGCAGGCCGATCTTCGGGATATGCTTGGGGCATCAGTTGATAGGCCTGGCCCTCGGGGGAAAAACATTTAAACTCAAATTCGGGCATCGGGGCGGTAACCAGCCGGTGAAGGACCTGAAAACCGGCAAAGTGGAGATTACATCCCAGAATCACGGCTTCTGCGTGGATATGGACTCCCTGAAAGACCCGGACATCGAACTGAGCCACATCAACCTCAATGACCGGACCCTGGAAGGGCTGATCCACAGGCGGATCCCCCTCTTTTCAGTCCAGTATCATCCCGAGGCCTCCCCAGGGCCCCACGATGCCAGCTACCTGTTCGACAGATTTATTGAAATGATGAAGAGGCGTTAGGCGCAAGGCGCAAGGCCGAAGTTACTAAACGAGCAACGAGCATCCAGTAACCAGGATCCAGTAACCAGTAACGAGCATCCAGCCCCATGCCCAAACGAACAGACATAAACAAGATCCTCATCATCGGCTCCGGGCCCATTGTCATCGGGCAGGCGTGCGAATTCGACTATTCAGGCACCCAGGCATGCAAGGCCTTGAAAGAAGAGGGCTATGAGATTGTCCTCGTCAACAGCAACCCCGCCACCATCATGACAGACCCTGAGACGGCCCATCGCACCTATATCGAACCGATCACACCCGAGATCGTGGCGAAGATCGTGGAAAGGGAGCGGCCCCAGGCCATCCTCCCGACCTTAGGGGGGCAGACCGGCCTGAATACGGCCATCGGCGTTGCCGGGACCGGGATCCTGGAAGACCTGAACGTGGAGATGATCGGGGCTTCCATACCGGTCATACACAAGGCCGAGGACAGGGAGCAGTTCCGCAATGCCATGACCCGGATCGGTCTCAGGGTTCCTGAAAGCGGCATTGCCAGGAACATAGAACAGGCCAGGGCCGTGGCCGAACGGATCGGGTATCCCCTCATCATCCGGGCCAGCTTCACCCTGGGCGGTTTCGGGAGCGGCGTCGCCTACAACAGGGAGGAGATGGAGCGGCTTGCGCGGGTTGGTCTGGACGCTAGCATGATTTCCGAGATCATCATGGAGGAATCCCTCCTGGGGTGGAAGGAATACGAACTGGAGGTCATGCGGGATTTCAATGATAATGTGGTCATCATCTGTTCCATTGAGAACCTGGATCCGATGGGTGTCCATACAGGTGACAGCCTTACCGTGGCCCCGGCCCAGACCCTCTCGGATCGAGAATATCAGCGGATGAGAGACGCGGCCATTGCCATTATCAGGGAGATCGGGGTGGAAACCGGCGGTTCCAACATCCAGTTCGCCATTGATCCCCAAAACGGCGAGATGGTGGTCATCGAGATGAATCCGAGGGTATCCAGGAGTTCGGCCCTGGCCTCCAAGGCCACGGGGTTCCCTATTGCCAAGATAGCGGCCAAACTCGCCATAGGATACACGCTGGATGAAATCCCCAATGACATCACCCGGGAGACCTTGGCCGCTTTTGAGCCGACCATCGACTATTGCGTGGTCAAGATGCCCAGGTGGACCTTTGAAAAATTCCCCGGGTCTGAGGACCTGCTGACCACCTCCATGAAATCGGTGGGTGAAACCATGGCCATCGGCCGGACTTTCAAGGAGGCCCTCCAGAAGGCGGTCCGGTCCCTGGAGATCGGACGTTTCGGTCTCGGGACAGATGGCTCCCGAACCCCCCGGTCCCGGACCGACCTTTACGCAATCGAAAAAGGCCTGATTCACCCCAATTCAAACCGGATTTTTTATGTTTATGAGGCCCTTGAACAGGGGGTTTCCATAAAGAGAATCCATGAGTTGTCCCGGATCGATCCATGGTTTCTGTTTCACATCCAACAGATACAGGCCATGCACAGCCGTCTGCTGGACATGCGTAGGCAGGGATCGGGACCGGATACATGGGATGCGGATTTCATGAGAGAGGTGAAGGCGTACGGCTTCTCAGACACCCAGATCGCCACCATCTTCGGCCTTGACGACCCGGCCGTGAGGGCACTCAGAAAGACAAAGGGGGTGGAACCTGTCTACAAGTCCGTGGATACCTGTTCGGCCGAATTTGAGGCCTACACCCCCTATTACTATTCCACCTATGAGCAGGAAAACGAGATTCGTCCTTCCAACAGAAGGAAGGTGGTGATCCTGGGCGGCGGGCCGAACCGAATCGGGCAGGGGATCGAATTCGATTACTGCTGCGTGCAGGCATCTCTGGCCCTCAAGGAGATGGGGATAGAGAGCATCATGGTCAACAGCAATCCTGAAACCGTCAGCACAGACTATGACACCTCTGATAAACTCTATTTCGAGCCCGTAACTCAGGAGGATGTCCTCCACATCGTGGAACAGGAGCAGCCGGAAGGAGTGATCGTCCAGTTCGGCGGGCAGACGCCCCTCAATATTGCGGTTTCCCTGAGCCAGGCCGGGGTCCCCATACTGGGAACAAGCCCGGAGAGCATCGACCGGGCAGAGGACCGGAAACAGTTCCAGCGGCTCCTCAGGAAATTAGACATCCTCCAGCCCGCAAACGGTACGGCCACCAACAGGAAAGACGCCCTCAAGGTGGCCGCCAGGATCGGCTACCCTGTGGTGGTAAGGCCATCATTCGTCCTGGGGGGCCGGGCCATGGAGATCGTTTATGACCGGAAGGGCCTTGAATTCTACATGGGGGCGGCCGTGCAGGTGTCTCCCGGGAAGCCGATTCTCATTGACAGTTTTTTAGAGGCGGCTACCGAGATCGATGTGGATGCCATTTCAGACGGGACCGATACGGTGGTCGCCGGGATCATGGAACACATCGAGGAGGCAGGCATCCACAGCGGAGACAGCGCCTGCGTCCTGCCGGCCATCTCCCTGGCCCCCGAGATCTTAGAACAGATAAAGACCCAGACAAGGGCCATCGCCCGGGAATTGAACGTGGTGGGACTCATGAATATCCAGTACGCCGTCAAGGGGGGCTTGATCTATATTTTGGAGGTCAACCCGAGGGGCTCCAGGACGGTCCCTTTTGTCAGCAAGGCGACCGGCGTTCCCCTGGCAAAGCTGGCTACACGAGTCATCCTGGGCGAGCGGCTGAAGGATCTGGGCCTTGTTGATGAGATCACACCGAAGCATATCTCAGTGAAGGAGTCGGTGTTTCCCTTCAGCCGGTTTCCCGGGGTGGATACGATCTTAGGGCCTGAGATGAAATCAACCGGAGAGGTGATGGGTATCGACCGGTCCTTCGGCCTGGCATTTGCCAAATCTCAATTAGCGGCAGGGCAGAGACTTCCCCTCTCCGGAACCGTCTTTATCAGCGTCAAGGATGATGACAAGAAGCGCATGCTCTACCCGGCCTCCCGTTTTCATAGCCTGGGATTCGAGATCGTCGCCACCGGTGGGACCTCAACATTCCTGGGGCACCATCGGATCCCCAGCAGGCGGGTGAACAAGGTGAGAGAGGGGAGACCCCATGTGGTGGACATGATCAAGAACGGGGAGATCGATCTGGTGATCAACACCACGGGCAACAAGAAGGCCGTGACCGAGTCCTTTTCTATCAGGAATGCGGCCATCGGATTCAATATCCCCTATACCACGACCCTTTCAGGGGCCACGGCCACGGCCCTCGCCGTTGAAGCGATGATCGAGGGCGAACTCCAGGTAAGGACACTTCAGGAATACCATGGGGAAGGCGCAAGGCATAAGGCGTAAGGTGCAAGGGAATGATCCAACACCCAGAGCAGCAAGCATTCGTTATCCAGTATC
>CAZACO010000042.1:0-13263 GCA_964483185.1 uncultured Desulfobacteraceae bacterium | reverse complement strand
GCTCCTTCAACTATGATGTTGCAGAAAAATATCAACGATTTATCGACATGTGCGACACCTTTCATCTTCCCATTGTCAACCTTTCGGATCAGCCCGGATTTACGGTTGGAAAACAAAGCGAAGAACAGGGGACCATCCGAAAGGGGGTGCGGGCAAGCTTTGCCATCATCCAGGCGACCATACCGATGGCCGTGATATACCTGCGTAAATGCTTCGGTGTGGCCGGGGGGGCCCAGAAGAGCGGGATACGGCTGAGCTGGCGATATGCCTGGCCTTCAGCCGTGTGGGGTAATATCCCGATTGAGGGGGGCGTATACGCGGCTCACAGAAGAGAGATCGAGTCAGCAGAAGATCCCAGGGCCTGCCTCGATGAACTACAGGAGACCTACCGGGCCATCGCATCCCCTTTCCGTACGGCCGAGGCCTTCGGTATAGAGGACATCATCGACCCGAGAGACACCCGGTCCCTCTTATGTGAGTGGGTGGAGATGGCCTACAATCTCGAAAACAAAAACCTCGGCCCCAAAAAACGGGGGATGCGGTGCTGACACCCTACAATGTGATCAACGATCCGACGCTGTTGAAGATAAACTCATCCGGGAATTCCTGCGACATCCGCTGGATGGCCTTCCAGCCGGTGCAGTGCATGGGGGAGAGAAACTGCGGCCGGATCTTTTTCAGTTCGCCGATGGTCTGTTCAATGATCTTTTCAAAATAAGGACCGGACAGGTGAAATCCGCCGACCACCGCGTGGACCTTTTGGATGCCGGTCATCTTCTGGGCATGGAAAATCGTGTTGATGATCCCCGCATGGCTGCAACCGGCAATGACAACCAGGCCCTTCCCCTTCAGGTGGACCACCAGGGCCTGATCATCCAAAATAGGGTCTTTTTCGATCTTTCCATCCCGTTCCAGGACGGCATTGGGAAGCCCTTTTTCAAACGACGTGACCCGTTCCACCTCGCCGGTGACCACGATCGTTTCACCGGCAAGGGATGTGGGCGTTTTGCTTTCCACAAGGTCGATGTTCTGTTTTTCCAGGTCCTCCTTCACCAAGGTCTGGGGAAACAGGAGTTTCCTGCCATCGGCCAGGCCGAAAAAACGGGGGGCGTGGAAGGCCTCCGGATGAAGGACAAGGGGGATCCTGTTCGGGATCCTATCCAGAACAGGATAGAGGGAACCCGTATGATCCATGTGGCCATGACTCAATGCCATGGCCTCCACCTGGTTGAGATCCACCCCGAGCTGGTCCAGATTGTGCGGCACCCCGATCCTGCTGTATCCTGTATCGAACAGCAGGGTATGCGTCTCTTCTCCTTCATGCACGCTCACCAGCAGAGACAGCCCATGCTCTGCGAGGAGGGTGTCCACCGGGATCGTCCCGCTTTTTGCCAGGGGAGGGCGGGTGATTACCTCGCTATTGGTGAGCAGGACATCCACGTAGTTGTCGATCACGGTCAGGATCTCAACGCGATCCACCGCCTTGATTGGTACAGATAGCTGGTTCATGATTCTAACCCCCTGAAAAAATTAAGATGTGTGGTCAAACAGATCCGGCCCCCGTTTTCCGGGCCCCCCGGAGCGATTGCCACAGGGCGTTGACCGCCTCTCTTGTTTCATCAACATTCCCCTCGTTATGGATCACAAAGTCGGCCTCGGCCACCTTTTGGTCAATCGGCATCTGGGCCTTGAGGATACGCTTCGCTTCCTCCTGACTGATAGTGTCCCGTCTGGTGAGCCGTTCCACCTGTTTATCGGGAGAGACATACACCACCAGGACCTTGTGGACCAGGTGCCGGAGATTGACCTCGAACAGGAGGGGGATCACCGCCTGAACAATCCCGTGAGGATCGCTTTCGGCCAGATGCCTCAACTGACGGACAAAGGCCGCCACAATGCGGGGATGGGTGATTCCCTCCAATATCTTTCTCTTTGCCGGATCGCGGAACACGATTCCTGACAGCCGCTTCCGGTCAAGGCGCCCATCTTCCCCGATCACCGGGTCTCCGAAATAGTCGACGATCTCCCTGAAGGCGGGTGTGTCAGGCCCGACCACCTGTCTCGCGATCAGGTCAAAATCGATGATCGGGGCGCCCAATTCCGCTAACATGCTGGCCACCGTGGTCTTGCCGCTTGCAATCCCGCCGGTAACGCCTAAGACCAGCAGATCGCCGGTTTCCGGCAGGGACAAATCGAATGCGTCCCCTTCGGCCATCTCAAGCGATCTCCCAGTTGCCCGGATTCATGATCCCGTTGGGGTCCAAAAGCCCTTTCACCTTCCTGATGAGTTGGACCGTATTGGGATCCATCCGCTCCAGCATCATGCGTTGGGCACTCACCTCTCCCTTCCAGATCATCCCGCCCAAGTCGAGCGTCGCCTGATTGGATTCCTCCAAGGCCTTTCGCGTCTTTTCAATATCCGCCTCATCGGCCCGGTTAAAGGAATAGTTGAACCCGAACATGACGCTGTGGCCCAGCAGGACCTGGTGGACATAGGAACAGACCATGCCGTATTTGTGTGAGATCTCAATCCCTTTTTTCCATGCGGCCGGGACCTTGTCGATCGGCAGTATGGCCCCGGTGTACTCAAAACCGCCCCCTTTTCGGAAATCCGCAGCCAGGGCCGCCAGGGGAGGCACATCTAGGAATCTCTTTTCAAGGGCAGGGTGAAGGTCTTCCACGAATGTAAATTTGCCCCCGCCTTTGAACTCCCTTAACGATCGCTTGAAGACATTCCTCTTAAACTCGATTTCTTCCTCAAAATGGCCGGAGATGATGATGACAAAAAATACATGATCCATCCAGTCCGGCTTTTCCTGGCTGATGAGAAAAAAATCTTCGAGCAGATCGAGTTGGGTCACTTCAAAGATGCCTTCTGAGATGAGATCCACATCATCCATGTAAAAGGCCAGGACCTCTCGAAAGGCTGGCTTGGGAAAGAGCTTCATGGATAGCTTGGTGACAATGCCGGTGGTGCCGAACCAACCGATGAAAAGCCCGGGAAGATCCGGCAGGGGTCCCCTGGTGAACCAGGAAGGGGTGAGAGCGCCGGAGCCTATCTTGCAGACCTCGCCCGTGGGGAGGACCACTTCCATGCCGTTCACCATATCTGAGTTGACCCCGTATCTGGGCGATATGTGCCCATGCCCCTGGATCAGGGCATTGCCCACGACCGTTACCGTCGGGGGCGCCTCCGGGGTGGAATGTTGGAGTCGGGGATGGTGTTTCCTGAGATGGGACTGGAGCGCGGCCTGGGATACCCCCGGTTCAATCAATGCGTATCGGTTGATCTCATTGATCTCTATGATCCGGTCCATCTGTTTCATGTCCAGCACGATTCCCCCTTGATTGGGGACCACCAAGGCCGACAGGGTGAAGCCACCGCCCAGGGGTGTCATGGGGATCTTCTCCCGGTTGGCTAAAAGGACCACCTTTCTGACCTCCTCAACGGTCTTCGGCATGACCACATAGTCCACCTGCCGGGGGGCCTGGGCCCCTGAATCACGAGAATAGATAAACCGCTCCTCAGGGCGGTTGGACATCCTGTCTTCCCCGACGATCTCCATCAGTTGGCTGGATATATCCATGGGGCCTCCTTCCACATCCTACGCCGTTTACGGTATCAGAGGTTCTCACGCGGTCTCGGTTCAGGCATTACTACTTATGCTACTTTCTTCATGATGTCAAACGGGAAATCGGCTTTATCCTTGACATATCAGAACCCCTTCATATATCTATAGCCTGACACAATTCCATAGCCGTTCATCCGTTCAGGGTTCGAAGATTCATCCCGGACCCGAATGATCGCCTACCCGCAACATCTGCCAAAGAGGAACGCTTATGTATGCCCTGAAATACGATGAAAACGTGTGTAAGACCTGTCCCACCGGCGACTGCCTGGTCAAGTGCCAGTATCTGGATGTGGACAAAAAAACGGCCATAAGAGAGATGGTGAAGATCTGTCAGGGCGGGGACTCCTTTGTCCTGAATGACTGCGTCACGTGTTACGCATGTGAGGAGTATTGCAAAAGGGGAAATCACCCGTTCTATCTGATTACGGAAAAGCGCCAGGAAAAGGGCATGTTGACCGCTCCGAGGGCCATCACGAAACAGTGGATCAACATCGGTGAACCCCAGGGCAAATACCGGGTGGGAAAGGTCAAAGAGAGGGTGCTCTCCTTCGGCTTCATGCCGGAATTCCCGGGCTGGGTCAAGGGAAAGCTCTTTGAAGATGTCATGCCCTCCTTTATTTTCGGTCAGGAGTTTTTCTGCAATGTGGTGTACATCCATTTTGCCGACACCGCCATCATCAAGGAAAGGCTCCCCAAGGTTGTGGACAACTTCAGAAAGCTGGGGGTCAAAGAGGTTATCTTCCTCCATGACGAGTGCTACGGCGCATTCGCCCACCTTGCCCCGGCCTATGGGATCGATGTCCCGTTCAAGCCCGTTCACTACTACGAATATCTGTATAACCGGCTGAAAGAATTGAAGGTCCTCATCAAGCCGCTGAATATCAGGGCCGCCTACCAGAGGCCCTGTTCATCTCGGCTTTCTTCTGACCAGCACCATTTTGTAGCGGATATCATGGAACTCATCGGCGTTGATCTTGTTGAGAGGGAATATCAGGACGATAACGCCCTCTGCTGCGGAGGGATCTTCAGCATGTGCTTCGGGTATGACCTGGCCCATGACGTCCAGCAGCGGAATATCGACGATATGGTGGCGCACGGTGCCCAGTACTGCATCTTCAACTGCCCGGCATGTCAGAGTACCATCGGAACCCAGGTGGCCAAGAGGGGGATTAAACCGATTCACATGATCCACCTCTGCAGGATGGCTATCGGAGAAATGTAAAAACCGGAGGGGAGACACCATGACGGATATCGCCCAAGCTCTTGCCAATATTGTGGGAGAGGCCTATTGTTCCAACCAGCCAGAGGAGGCCTATTTCTATGCGCGCGACCCCGGTTTAATGCCGCCCCATGAACCGGACTACGTGGTCGTCCCGAAGTGTGCGGAGGAGATCCAGGAGATCGTCCGGCTTGCCAACCGGGAAAAGATACCGATCGTCCCGATGGGGGCGGGTATGGCCCTGACCGGCCTGGTCATTCCCCTTAAAGGGGGGATTGTGATCGACATGAAACGGATGGACAGGATACTGGCGGTCAATGAAGGGGGCCGGCATGTCATTGTTGAGGGAGGCACCTCACAAGGACGACTCAGGGCCTACCTGGATAAACACCATCCCCGGTTGCGGCACAGCATCCCCGACTCCCCGGCAACGGCCACTATCGCGGCAAATGTCATGATCCACGGACAGGGGCGGTTGACACAGCAGTATGGCTTCAATTCCGACATGATTTCAGGATTGGAAGTCGTCCTCCCATCCGGTGAGATCTGCAAGATCGGATCATGCGCACTGTCTCCGGACTGGTTTTCAAAAGGGGCGCCCATGCCGGATTTGTCCGGCCTGTTCCTGGGGTGGTTCGGCGGCACCGGGATTATTACCAAGATAGCCGTAAAGCTTTACCCGAAAAAGAAGCTGAGAGATGTAGAGATATTTATTACGGACAGGGCAGACCTTGTCCCTGACATGGTTTATGAACTGACCCATACGGAGATGGTGGAGGATATCAATGCATTCGCCCAGCCAAAGCCGATGATCTTCAAAGACAACCACCATATCACCATATTCTTTACCGGAGACACGGATGAGGAGATTGAGTTTAAACGCAAAACGATCTGGCATGCCCTGGACCGGTTCATCAAGAGCAAGGATGGCGGCTTTATGGGCGTCCCTCCGGTCATGAAACCGACACTTCTGGAAATGCCTCAACGGAGCGTCAGCCGGTTTGCGGATGTGACAAAGGGTGGGGGATTTGAATATTCAGGGCCGATCATCATGGTTGAAAAATATCCTGACTGCGCGCGCAAGATCCTGGAACTGGCCGAAAAATATGACCTGGGCTATTCCGGCATGGCACGGATCATCGGGAGAAGCCACGCCATGATGTTCGGGTTTGCCTTCACCTTCAACCGGGCAGATCCGGACATGATGGAGCGGACACGCAAGGCATTGCACGAGGTGAGTGTATTTGCCTTAGAGGCCGGGGGCGTATTCTGGAAGGCCACCGTGGATGAGCAGAAAATGGCGATGGAGAAAATGGACCCCACAACCCTCGGTCTGATGAAAATGATCAAGGAGAACATGGATCCCAACGGGATTATGAATCCAGGAAACTGGGAGGTTAATGAGTGATGAAATACGCAGACATTGTCCACAGGTGCTTCAGGTGCGGTTACTGCAAATTCACCAGCGATTATACTGATTTTAATTGTCCGGCCTACCGGAAATTCAGGTTTGAAACCTATTCCCCGGGCGGCAGGATGTGGCTCATCAGGGGCTGGCTCAACGGCGAGATAAAGAACAGCGAGCGCTTTCAGGAGATCCTCTTTTCCTGCGCCACGTGCGCCAACTGCGTTGAGCACTGCGTATTTACATTCAGTGACGACCTGGTCAACATCTTTATCGCGGCAAGGGAGGAATTGATCAGTGACGGCATCATCCCGCCGCCTGTGAGAGACTACCTCAAAAACATCAACGTCAATGGAAATCCTTACAAGGAGCCGGCGGCCGAGAGGGGAAAATGGGCCGTGGGGACCCCGCTTGAAACCTACAGCGATCAGGAGTATCTCTTCTATGTCGGTTGCGTCGGCTCATACGATGAACGGGCCAAAAAGATCGCCAGGGCCGTGGGCAGTCTGCTGTTGAAGGCCGGACTTTCCATAGGGATCTTAGGGGAAAAGGAAACCTGTGACGGAAACGAGGTCCGCACCCTGGGCGAGATCGGGCTTTTTGAATACCTTGCCAGGCAGAACATCGAATCGTTCAAGGGTCTTAACGTAAAAAAGGTCATTACCCTCGATCCCCATGCCTTTAATGTCTTTAAAAAAGACTATCCCGGCCTTGGGGGGACATTCGAGGTCTATCATTACACCCAGGTCCTGGCGCCGTTGATCCAGGCAGGCAAGGTCCCTCTGAAAGAATGTGCCACCAAAGTCACCTACCACGACCCCTGTTACCTGGGGAGACACAACGGCGAATATACGGCCCCGCGAACGATCCTCAAGGCCGTCCCGGGCCTTGAACTGATCGAGATGGAGAGGAGCGGTGAGAATGCCTTTTGCTGCGGGGGCGGGGGCGGGAATTTCTTTACCGATATCTTGGGGGGTGGTGAGGACAGCCCCGCCAGGCTCAGAGTTAAGGAAGCCCTCGATACGGGCGCCGAGATCATCGCGGTTGCGTGTCCCCAATGCGCCAAGATGTTAGATGATGCGGTTAAATCTGAGGAATTGGATGACAGGTTAAAGGTCTTGGACGTGGCGGAGATCGTTACGGGCTGCCTCTTGTAGATTGACTATTGCCTATTGAATATTGATTATTGACGGTCCTCCTCGTTCCCAGGTTCCAGCCCGGGAACGCACTTTCCCGGAAGCGCCAGCTTCGACCGAAGGAAGACAGGGGACGGACAAAACCTAAAACGCTTTTGTGAAGCCCTACAGAAAAAATGGAAAGCGATATTAAGTGGATAAAGACCCACTGCGGACGAATGGACCATGGGGGATGCGCCCTGCTGACCGGCGTCAGGGATAACACCATTGTCAGGGTAAAGGGCGACCCGGACGGTTTCCTGAACAGGGGCTATGTCTGCCCCAAGGGCCTCGCCTCCCCCGGCCGGCTCAACCACCCCGACAGGCTCAAACACCCGCTCAAGCGCGCCGGGAAACGGGGAGAAGGAAAATGGGAGACCATTTCTTGGGCCGAGGCCATCGAGACGATCCGTGACAATTTTCAGCGGATCAAGGAACAGTATGGGGCCAGGGGCGTCGCCTTCTGCCAGGGAATGCCCAAAGGGATCGAGCATTTTGTATTGATCCGGCTGGCAAATATCTTCGGCTCTCCCAATGTGGTCTCTGTCCAGGACGTGTGCCATGCCCCCAGGGAGGTGACCGGCCTGCATACGTGCGGGTTCTATCCTGTGGCCGATTTTCACTCCCGGAGCGAGCTCGTCCTGGTATGGGGGAGCAACTTGACCAGCACCAATGAGGAAGGCGAGATCTGCAGCCTCCTGTTGGATCAGATCAAGAGTGGCACCGAACTGATTGTGGTGGACCCCAGGCAGACAGAACTGGCGAAAAAGGCGAGACTGTGGCTCCAGTTAAGACCCGGAACAGACAGCGCACTGGCCCTGGGGTTTTTAAACGTGATCATGGAAGAGCGTCTTTTTGATCACGATTTCGTGGAAACCTGGGTCCATGGCTTTGAAGAACTGGCCCAGCATGTTAAAGACTATCCCCCTGAAAAAATATCAGAAATCACCTGGGTCCCGCCGAATCTCATCCGGGAGGCGGCGCGATGGTACGCCCGGTCCCAGCCGGCCGCCATCCAGTGGGGAAATGCCATTGAACAACATGCGAGCACCTTTGACACGGCCAGGGCCCTTGTCTCCCTCATGGCCATATGCGGGAATCTGGACGTCCCGGGCGGCAATGTCCAGGCAAACGAACCTAAGATCCTCCCCCTGGGCAAATTTGTCAGGGCCGATCTCCTCCCTGCCAAATGGAAAGAGATGATCCACGCCTTTCATCACACCATTCCCAAACTCATGACCGTTCCCCCCGCCTTTTTAAGAAAGGCCATACTTGAGGAATTTCCCTACCCGATCAAGGGGGCCTACGTTCAATGCTCCAACCCCGTCCTGGCCTATGCTGACAGTCGCATGACCTTTGACGCCATCCATAAACTTGATTTTCTCGTGGTGGCCGACCTGATGATGACCCCGACGGCCTCCCTTGCCGATGTGCTGCTCCCGGTCGCCTCCCAGTTTGAGTTCAATGATATCGGTCACTATGGGCTGGGTCACGGATACATCCTGGCCCGGCCAAGGGTGGTCGATCCACCGGACGAGTGCTGGTCCGACATCCGCATCCTCAATACACTGGGCCGTGCCATGACCCCGGAGGAATACTGGTCTGACGACCCTGACGACCTCCTGGAGGCCCTACTCAAACCGAGCGGCCTCAACTACCGGCAGTTTGCTGAGCACGGGTATCTGAAAGGGGAAAACAGGTTCAGGAAATACGAATCCGGCGGATTCAAAACCCCCACAGGCAAGGTTGAACTCTATCTGAGCACCAGTGAGAAGTTCGGCCTTAGGCCCCTGCCGGAATCCGTTCAGCCGGCAGCCGATGATCCTGACTATCCCCTGGTGCTGACCAGCGCCAAGGATCCTTTCTATATGCATTCCTCCTACAGGTGGGTTGAGAAGCTCAGGAAAAAGAGCCCCGACCCGGTGGTGGAGATTCACCCGGAAACCGCCTCAAAACTCGATATTCATGAACGGGAACCGGTCTTGATTGAGACCCGGCAGGGGGGCATCATCCAGTTGGCGCACCTGACCGAAGGCGTGCATCCGAGTGTCGTCAATGCCGCATACGGGTGGTGGTTTCCAGAACAGGATATCACCTCCCTGGATACCTGGACCCGATCCAATTTCAACATCCTCACCTCCGCCCAACAATTGGGCAAGGAATTCGGCACCCCCAATCTCAAGGGGATATCCTGCAGGATACGGCCAGCCGGTTAAAAGGGCAGGGTCAACGGATTCCTGTGGATATAAGAGGACAGCCCAAGAATATATGCCCTGTTCTCGATAGAAATCGGCTTAAAAATCCCCTCGATACGCCGGACGCCATGGGCTCGCCATAGAACACCATTCAACATATATCCCGGCTTCGCTTGCATCTTGTAGAGGAGTCGTTTGACGGCACACGACCCTTTGATGTATTATCAATCAAATCATAACAACACCCCCAAACTAAGCAAGTTTCGCCTCAAACCGACGAGTTGAGAAAAAACGTAATCCATTGTCTAAGGCGAAGCGATGCTGGATGCTCGATGCCGGACAAAAGAATGAAACGAAAGGAATTCCTTTTGAATCCAGGATCCAGTGACCAGTATCCAGTATCCTCGAAACTTGAACCTGTGAACGGTTACAGGGGAGGATACGCCTATGGCACATCAGCCAACCTTTGAGGAACTGGAACAAAGGATCAGAGAATTGGAGAAAGAGGCCGTCGGGCGAAAGCGGGCCGAGGAAGCGCTTCGCGCGAGTGAGGCACAGAAGCGTGCCATTCTGGATGCCTCTGTTGACAGGATTCGTTATGTAGATAAAGACATGAAAATCATCTGGGGGAATAAGACAACGGTCTTAGTTCACGGTATGTCCCCGGAAGATGTGGTAGGCAAGACCTGTTATGAGGTTTTTGTCGGGAGAAATACCCCTTGTGAAGGATGCGCGACGTTAAGGGCTCGACAAACCGGAAAAATTGAAAGTGCCGTGATCTATCACCCTAAGATAAAAGGGATAAAGGGAGAGACTTACTGGGAAACGTATTGCGTGCCCCTCAAAAACGAAAAGGGTGAGACGGAGGGCTTTATCCAGATTGCAGGGGATATTACCAGACGGAAGCTGGCTGAAGAACGTATTCACACCCTCAGTCAGCAACTGTTGAAGGCCCAGGAGAATGAACGGCAGAGGATCTCACGATATCTGCACGACCACGTGGGGCAGGAGCTTTCCATTATAAGAATCGGGTGTGAAACCCTTTTTGATGATGATCCGGATGTATCCCATGAGATCAAGCAAAGAACGGCCAAATTATCCAAAACCATCCAGGGGACGATCACTGCCGTCCGCGGATTGGCATATGATCTGCGTCCCCCGGGCCTGGATCAGCTCGGGCTCGTCCAGGCGGTCTTTCAGCTGTGCGAAGATTTTTCTGAAAATACCGGCGTGAGTGTTGATTTTCAGGCAGCCGGAATGGATGATTTAAGCGTTGACCCTGATATCGGGATCAACCTGTATCGTCTGTTTCAAGAGGCCCTCAACAATATCAAGAAACACGCCGATGCCGAACATGTGATTATCCGGCTGGTCGCATCCCACCCAAATATTATCCTCCGTATCGAAGATGACGGCAAAGGTTTTGACGTAGAGGGGCGTTTGCTCAAGGCGTCCAGTGAAAAACGGATGGGGCTCGGAAGCATGGAGGAGAGAGTCAGCCTGCTTAACGGTGATTTGAGCATCCAGTCACGCCTGATGGAGGGCACGAAAATACGTATAGAGATCCCCGTTAAGGAGAAAAAAAGTGCCTAAGAAAACATCTATCTTGATCATTGACGACCATCCTCTTTTCAGGGAAGGTCTGAAGGCCATTATCGGACGCAACGCCCATTTTGAGGTGATCGGTGAGGCAGGAAATGCACGTGAAGGGCTCCGGAAGGCCAAGAAACTCCAACCGGATCTGGTACTGCTGGACATCTCCCTGCCGGACCAGAACGGCATTCAACTGACACGGGACATACGGATTCTCTTGCCGGATACGCGTATCCTGATCGTCAGCATGCACTCCAAAATCGATTATATTGCCGAGGCATTTCAGGCCGGGGCTACAGGATATGTGGTCAAGGAATCCGCTGCTGAAAGGCTTATCAAGGGGCTTGAATATGTATCAAGGGGGGACTATTTCCTGGACAGCTCTGTGTCCCAGGAGGTGGTAAAAAAGCTGATGGAATCCCCGGCAAAAGATGAAAGGATCTCGGATGCTGGCTACGGCACACTGAGTCCCAGAGAGCAGGAGGTGATGCGCCTCCTGGCAGAAGGGCTTTCCAGAAAAGAGATCGCCGATAAGCTCTTCATCAGCCCCAAGACCGTTGAAAACCACCGGACCAACATCATGAACAAGCTCGACCTTCACAGCACCATGGATTTGATTCGCTATTCCGCAAAGCTCGGTCTGATCGACGTGGATCTCTGGAAAGAGTAAGCAGCCTCACGTCAAGATTTTCCCCCGCCGAACCCGGGATAAATTCCCACCCGTTTTAGGCCTTGTCCCCATGAAATTGAACCTTTCCCTCTATTGACAATCCAGATGAAAGTATTGATATTTTTAATAACCACCCAAAGATTTAGGCAGAGTATGTTCTCAAAAACGCCGTACACAGGGTTGGTGAGGGCAACACCCCTGATTTTTTGAGAAGTTGCTGGGCAGAGAGCTAACATATCGAGGCCTCTTCTTTTTATACCGAGAATTGGAGGGGTTCGGTAGCGGAGGATGTCCCGATGAGTACAGGCCGGCACCTATTACAAAATCCCGGAAGATGCGTTGGATCCGAACCGATCGCCAAGGCGTCGATCCAAACAGGAAATGGAAACGCAAAGAAGGATTTCTTGGATATAACAGCCTTGATTCGGAGCGTTCAGCGTGCCGAGGGCAATCCTGACTGTTTTCTGAAGGGATACGATAATTGTGACCAGCCTGATTGCGCCTGGCGCCTGTATTGTCTGGGCAGCGGCAAGAGATCCGGAGAAGGGAAAACCTAACTTGAAGTAACGATAATGGATCTATCAGTGTAACCGCGCTAGACCGGAGGGTAAGATGAAAAGGATTCTTGTTGTCGACCATGACACGGCGATGCAGCTACTATATGCCGATGAACTCACCGAGGAAGGATATGAGGTGATAACAACAGGGGACGGGTCAGGGCTTATGGAACTGATTGAGAAAAAGAGGCCTGATCTCGTCGTGCTGGATATGAAGCTGGGTGATCATGAGGGTCTTGATCGTCTCCAGGACATCCGGAACGCCTACGATGACCTACCGGTTGTTATGTCTACGGCCTATGCGAGTTTCAAGGCCTATTTGAAGGCGATTGCTGCCGACGACGCTGCGGGCAAGCGTTCAAACCAGAGAGAACTGAAAAGAAAGATCAAGAGGGCCTCTGAAAGCCATGAGCAATTCCCTCCAGAGACAAGGTTCAATGATCCACAGCGAGACGTTGCTCCCATGCAAAACAGAATGTGAGGTTTTTTGAACATATGGAAAGGAACCCTTTAGATCCTTTGGAAAGGAGGACATCATGAAAAAGGAAATCATGAATTACGAAACCCTGTTAAAAGTGACGCATGGGTGTGTCTTGTCCAGGGACCCTGAAGAGGCAACCTTGCTTATCGTCGAGGCAGTGAAAAGCGCGCTCGATGTCAAGGGATGCGCCCTGTTTCTGTTCAATCGCAAAACGCATGAACTGGAGGTCGCAGCATCCATGGGGCTGAGCGATGAGTATCTGAATAAAGGCCCGCTCAGTGCCATCCGCTCCATTGCCAGTTCTCTAAAAGATGGTCCTGTTGCGGTCTCGGATGT
>CAZACO010000041.1:2631-13299 GCA_964483185.1 uncultured Desulfobacteraceae bacterium | reverse complement strand
CCTCTTCAGGAACATCCAATTGCTCACAAATGATCTTCTGAATCTTCTCCTCAACAGCTGACATAAACCGTTACCTCCCTAAATTGAAATTTACCCATTTCTGCCAAAAATGACCGCACCATTGATCCCGTTACATATACATTCCACCGTTTACATGGAGAATCTGTCCAGTAATATAGCTGGCTGCATCAGAGCAGAGCCAGTGAACAGCCTCGGCCACCTCTTCTGGTTTGCCCATTCTTCCCAAAGGAATTTGCCGCATGAAGTTCTCCTTGACCTTATCTGAAAGAAGCGCCGTCATCTCGGTATCAATAAATCCTGGTGCCACCCCATTGACGGTAATGCCCCTTCCGGCTAACTCTCTTGCGGTCGTCTTGGTTAAGCCGATGACACCGGCCTTGGAAGCAGCGTAATTGGCCTGCCCCGCGTTTCCTACCTGTCCAACGACGGACGATATATTGACAATCCGTCCCGTCCTTTCTTTTATCATGGGCCGTACCACCGCCCGGGTACAATTAAATACACTCTTCAAATTAACACTTAAGACGGTGTCCCAATCGGCTTCACTCATTCGCATTAAAAGGGTATCCCGTGTAATTCCTGCGTTATTTACGAGAACGTCAACCCTTTCAAATTTTGAAAAAATGTGTTTGAACCATAGGTCTACTGCCTCGAATGAAGATACGTCTACCTTGTGGGCCTCTGCCGCGACACCTTTATTAGAAAGTCTGTTCAGTGTCTCCTTAGCGGAGGAATCATCATCATCATAGTGCGCTAGAATAATCCGGGCATTTTCTTCGGCAAACTTGTAAGCCACACAACGCCCAATCCCTTTTGAACCCCCTGTAACGACAACCACCCTGGTCCCCAACGTTTCCATGATCTTTTCCTTTAGCAAGATTTAGAGTTCTTTAACTGAAGCGTCATTTTTTCGAGAACCCGGTTATTCACGTACTGGGCCGCGATACAAATCGCATTCTTAATCGCCTTGGCTGATGACCCCCCGTGGCAGACCATTCCTACACCGTTGATACCTAACAGGGGAGCGCCCCCATGCTCCTCGTAATCCAATTTTCGTATGAATTTGTAAATGGACTCACGACCTAACATCAATGCGAAGCGGCCGAAAAAAGAGCTCATCAGTTCTTTTTCGATAACTCTTCCCATCGCCTCCACCGCCCCCTCGGTCAGTTTTAACGCTACGTTTCCGACAAAACCATCGCACACGATGATTTTGACCTTTCCTGAAAGGATGTCACGGCCCTCAACGTTGCCCACGAAGTTTAGGTCACTCCTGTTAAATAACTCGTGCGCCAAGCGGACCTGTTCATTTCCCTTGCTCTCTTCTTCGCCGATGCTCAGGAGCCCCACCGTAGGGTTCTTCATCCCCAGACAGGAAGAGGCGAACGCATTGGCCATCACCCCGAATTGAAACAGATGAGACGGTCTGCAGTCCACATTGGCCCCTACATCTATCAGAATGATGGGGCCTCTCTCTGTTGGAAGGATTCCTGCGATCGCCGGCCTCTCCACGCCTTCCATCCGACCTAGCACCAAAACAGCGGCAGCCAACGTAGCCCCCGAGTTGCCAGCGCTGATGACCGCATCGGCACGCCCCTTTTTCACAAGATCAAAGGCCACTCTGATAGAGGCATCTTTTTTTTTGCGTAAGGCCTTAAGCGGAGATTCATCCATCTGTACCACATCTTCGCAGTGATGGAAAAATATGCGGTCTTGTGGTGGATAACCGCTGAGGGCTTTTGCCACTCTTCTCTCATGACCGACAAGGATAATATTGATGCCGAGTTCAGAAACAGCCTCCACTGAACCCTGAACCACCAATTCCGGGGCATGGTCCCCCCCCATGGCGTCCACGGCCACGTTCATATTAGCTCTCTTCAGTCTTTATTATGGTCCTGCCCCTGTAGGTCCCGCACTCAGTGCATACATGATGAGGCAAAACAGGTTCGTGACACTGCGGGCAAGTGGCAGTCTTGGGCATTTGGACGGCATCGTGGGCACGTCTCGTGCCCTTTTTTGATTTTGATTTCTTTCTTTTTGGTACAGCCATAGCGTTTTGATTCACCCCGCTTCGCCGCCCAATCGAAACCTAAACGATTATTTCGGAGGGTAGCGCAAAAAATACGTCGTTAAAATCAGATTCAATCCCTGTTTAATTCCACTTCGTTCAACTTCAAAAAAGCCGGATGGCCTTTTTTTTCCTGGCATGTGCACTCTCTTCTGTTCAGGTCTGTTCCGCATACAGGGCAGAGCCCACGACACCCTTCATGGCACAAGAGTTTAATCGGCAATGCTAAATAGAGTTGCTCTCTGACAATATGATCTATCTCGATGTCATCCCCAGAAAGAAACTCCACCGACATATCCTCTTCCATGAGCTCAACTTCGCTACGAACCGGCTCGGTAGGCGGAGGGGACAGAAGCAGCCTGAATTCAGAATGCACTTCATGGGAATATGAACCCAGGCACCTGTCGCACCTGACCCGTATTCTCCCCGACACCCCACCATTGACGGTATAATGATCTCCTTCCTTCGAAAGGGTCATCTGTACCTTTAGGGGACCGTCGAGCCCTAAGATCTGATTTTCATTCCCTTCCCTCCACCACCCTGAGTCGAATGTAAAATCAAAGTGGCGGGGACCGCGTAAAATGTCCTTTAAGCGGATGATCATTGGGTGGTGACCTTATTTAAAGAACACGGGCAGATCTTATTCATCTCAAAGCGAAAGTAAGTGAATATATGAAAAATTCATGTTTTGTCAATATATTTATCCGCTTTCTTGGGAATAACAGCTAACAGAAAGTGGTTATACGGTTATTGGAATAGTCAAAAAATGCTTTTTTTTATTGACACTTATCGGATCTTTTTGCTAATTTTAAGTCGAATGTTGCGTTCGTTTTGACCTGTTGATATACAAAACCGAATGCGTAACAGAATAACCTTTGAATTATGCCTCTTTTGCCCTCCGAGACGTAGGCTCGGTGCTACAACTCAGATGTCCGATCTCTGCGTCAGGCTCAAATTTTAATCCTCGAAATATTACACATATTTTTGTGGTTAAAATTGTCATCTTGTTTGACCTTGACCCAATTGAGCATTTTTCAAAGATCTCATTGTGGAGCGGTTGAGAGGCCGATTTACCTATGTGGAGATACAGAGAACAACTGAGCTATTATGAAAAGCTGAGACGCTCGATCTACGAAATGTTGAGAGACGCACTCGAACGTCGGCTCATGAAGATCTCACTCATCGATTCATTCTACAATTATCAGAAAAACGGTGTTGAGTACAGCTTTGTTGAAAAGAGTGAGCTTAAACCAAAATCAAAAAAAATGGAAAAGGAATCAGAATTTTTCAACACCTTTCTGGTCATCATCTGCGAAGGCGTGCTCAGCACTGAACTGAAGAACTATATCCGTTTTTTCCCTGAAAACAGCGTCATTAAGAAAAACCTCCGGTATTTGGCCAATTTTTCCCTCTACAAGCGTTTCTATCAAAACCTTCGTTATTTTGATAGCCCGGGGTTCCTTGACTTTATCGAAGAATTGTTAGATATCGATTACGCCCTGCTCATACAACAAGATCCTACGGTCAAAAAGAAAAACAGATATGCTCTCACCCATTTTCATGTCAAGATTGACTGGCCTATTGCCGATGCATCCGAGGACCTGGCCAAATGGCTCAGGTACATCCAATACAACTTGTATGAAAATGGAGACAAGGCGGCGCGGATACTCCAGAATAAGCTCTTTGAATATCACGGTTGTCACCACAGTGTCGGAGGAAGACGTACTGCCGGTCTTATTGCAGCCCAGCTTCTTAGAAAACTGGATTCTGTTACCACGGTCTTTGTCTCAAGCGCGGAGTCGCGGATTATGTACAGGTACTCTGAGCGAGGCGTGTCAAAGTTCTTTCTGATACAGTTTAACGATAAACAACTTGCCGCACTGGCCAATGTCAACGACATCACGCCTGATTTTCTCAAGGCCCACTATCTCCATGCGGGAAACGGATCCTACCTGGGTATCCTGGAGGCCTCATATGCCCATACCGTCCATTCAAAACCACCGAAGGATGGCAAGCTACGAAAGGTTAAACCTGCATACAACTGGCTCACACTTCGAGAGGAACTCCTCCATCCCACGCTGGATGCCCCGCAGGCAACCCCGATCCACTATAACTGGGTTTACTCGACCGATGATTGAGACGTCTATCGAACAGCCTCGAAGCGATATCGGATGCTCGCTGGTGACGGCTCGCTCAATTCCTTGCCTCGTGTCCCCCGCGTCTTAAACCCTTGATGCGGTCGAGGCCCTTTTCCTGAAGGCGATGTGGTGGAGGTCAAAACAAAAGAAACAGAGGGGATTTTGTCAACCATGTTAAACGAAAAAGTAGTCACCCGCTTTCCACCCAGTCCTACCGGCTATCTTCACATTGGTGGCGCCAGAACAGCCTTGTTCAACTGGCTTTTCTCGCGGCAAAGGGGGGGGAAGTTTATCTTACGGATTGAAGATACGGACGAACAAAGATCTTCAAACGAGGCCACAGAGGCAATTCTGAAATCCATGGAATGGCTGGGTCTGTCCTGGGACGAGGGTCCATACTTCCAGTCCCAGCGATATGATATTTACAACCATGTCATCGATCGTCTTTTAGCCGATGGCAAGGCCTATCACTGCCATTGTTCTCCTCAAGACCTGGAGCGTCAACGCCAGGAAGCGAGAAGCAACGGTCTCAAGCCAAAATACGACGGTACTTGCAGGGACCTGGGTCTCGGACCGGCACCGGGTTCGGTCGTCAGGCTCAAGACCCCACTGTCAGGAACCACTCAATTTACAGACCTGGTAAAAGGTCCCATCAGCTTTGACAACGAGGAGTTGGACGATCTTATCATTCGGCGGTCGAACCAAAGCCCTACCTATCACCTTGCGGTCGTGGCCGATGACATCAGTCTCGGGATGACGCATATCATCAGGGGAGATGACCACGTCAATAACACCCCTCGCCAGATATTGATCTACAAGGCCCTGGGAGAACCGATCCCGCAATACGCGCACCTGCCGATGATCCTCGGCCCTGACCGAACGAGGCTCAGCAAACGACATGGGGCCATGTCGGTCCTGGCCTACCGGGACATGGGGTACCTGCCCCATGCCCTGCTGAATGCCTTGGTGAGGCTTGGATGGTCGTACGGAGATCAGGAAAAATTCTCCATGGAAGAACTCATAGAAAACTTTTCACTGAAGCATGTGGGAAAGGCCGCAGGGGTGTTCAATGCAGAAAAGCTTTTAGACCTTAACGCCTGGTATATCCGTGAGTCTGCCGATGATATGTTAGCTGAGCACTTGACACCCTTCCTCGAAAGAGAGGGATTCAAGAATTTGGACAAGGGCAAGGTAACAGCCGCGGCATCTATCCTCAAGATCAGAAGCAAGACCCTTGTCGAGATGGCTCAAGGAGCACATTTCTGTTTTACAGAAGAGATCGGTTATGAGACGAAAGGTGATGATAAGTTCCTAAAACAGGATATCGTGGACCTGTTTGAATCGCTGGTTAACAGGCTTGAAACCGTTCCCGAGTTTAACCATGAAAGCCTCGAAAAACTATTTGTCGGATTTCTGGAGGCAGAGCAGATCAAGCTGAGAAAACTTGCCCAACCGCTCAGAGTTGCGCTGACCGGCAAGACAGCCAGCCCCGGAATCTTTGAGGTCATGGAAGTGCTCGGAAAGAAAAAAGTCATTGAAAGGATCAGAAAGGCCGTTGTCCATATCAAGAACAAGGCGCACACATGAAAATCCGTGAACCGATCCCGGCGTGAGACAGATCGGTGCCTGGCTAATTTTTGGTCTGCCAGCGCTTGAAGATGATCAGTGTAATGATGGCTGCAATGAGTATGAACAGCGTCACAAGCTGGGTAATACTCATGCCGCTCCCTAAGAGGACCCCCCGGTCATCCCCCCTGAAACGCTCCACAAAGAGACGGGCCGTGCTGTGCAGGACCAGGAGCCAGAGAAAGACCTGCCCGTCGAATGTCCTTCTCGGGTAAAGCAGAAACAGGATAAAAAAGATAATAAATCCACTGGCAGAAGAGTATAGCTGCGTCGGGTGGAGGGGAATGTTCGAGGGCGCCAGGGAGTGGGGATTTGTGAATACAACCCCCAATTTGGATCCGGTCGGTTTGCCGTAGCAGCATCCGGCCATAAAGCAGCCGATCCGCCCGATGCCCTGGCCGATGGCCATTGCAGGGGCCCACAGATCAACTATCTTCCAGAAAGAAAGATGATGCTTCCTGGTATACCATATAACGGTCAGGACCACACAGATAATTCCCCCTGAAAAGACAAGCCCTCCCTGCCATATCTTAAAGATATCCACCGGCCGCTCAATATAATAGGAGATATTCATGAGGACATACATGATCCTGGAGCCAATGATGGCGGCCAAGATCATCAAGAAACCGATATCCATTGTCTGTTGAGGCGTTATCCCCTCGGCCTTGCCCATCTTTATGGTCACCATGAGGCCCACCAAAAAGCCGGTCGCAACAAACAGGCCGTATGTGTGCAGGGTAAACGGACCTATGGAAAAAAGATCTGGAAACATGATGAATCCTAGATTTTGAATGTTGGATTTCAGATGGCAGAGCTGTTTTTTACACCATTCAATTCGTCGATGATGATCTGAAAATCAGGCTGATTGCCACCAAAAACGTGCCCACGGTAATGGCTGCGTCCGCCACATTGAATGCGGGCCAATGATAGGGACCCCAGAAAACATCGAGAAAGTCCACGACCTCTCGAAACCGTAGTCTGTCGATGAGGTTGCCGACCGCCCCGCCCAGGATCAGTGAAAGCCCCAATGTCATCCGGGTATCGCCATCCTTGAGCCGAAGGAACCAAAACAGTAACAGGCCGATGGCAATGCAACTGGCCCCAACAAGGAACCAAAACGCCGAGTCAGCATGAGCCCTGTTCAGAAACCCGAAGGCCATTCCCCGGTTTCTCACATGGACCAGATTAAAAAATCCATCTATCACAGGCACCGATTCATGCGCCCTCAGGGCGCCTGTTACCACTCCTTTTGATATCTGATCCAGGACCACAACAAGAAGCGCGGGCCAGATCATCAATGGGTAATTTCGTCTAATACGTCTCGGCATCGCTTACAGATTGTGGGGTGATTGCTGTCGTGTCCGACCGATGGATCGTGGACCCAGCAGCGTTCGCATTTAGGGTCGGTTGAAGGAGACACCTCCACCTTTAACCCGGAGACCGTCTCACTCTTATGGCCCCCGTCCATCTGGTCGATGTCCACCAACTCGACTGAGGAAACAATAAAAATTGACCTTAATTGTTCAATATAACTATTCAGTATTTCATATAATTTATTAGAAACACCTAATCGCACAGATGCATCCAGCGAGTGCCCAATCGTCTTTTCTTTCCGTGCCACTTCCAAGACCTTGGTAACCTCTTTCCGAACAGAAACGATCTCTTCCCACACGTTTTCCAGCACCGAATCCCTGTATTCGTCGTTTAAAGGGTGGAAGAGGTCGGCGTGGACGCTCACGGGCCGTCCCTTTCCGTCCATGTACTGCCAGATTTCATCGGCCGTAAAGGAGAGGATGGGGGCCATCAGCCGGACCAAAACCTCCAGGATTTCATTCATGGCAGACTGGGCAGAACGCCTTGCCCGGGACATTTTTGGCGATGTGTAAAGCCGGTCTTTGATGATGTCCAGGTAGAAGGATGAGAGATCCAGTACGCAGAAATTGTGGAGATTGTGATAGACCAGATGGAAATTGAAGTCCTCATACGCCTTCAAGACCCGTTCGCTCAATCCCTGGAGCCGGCTGAGCGACCAGCGGTCCAGTTCCTCCATCTCTTGATAAGGAACCCGACCGGTTTCCCAATCAAAATCATTTAAATTGCCTAACAGGTAACGACAGGTATTTCGGATGCGGCGATAGGCCTCTGTCAGCCGCTGCAATATCTCTTTTGAAAGACGAATATTATCCCTGTAGTCTTCTCCAGCAACCCATAACCTCAGGATTTCGGCGCCATAGCTCCTGATAAGTTCCTCAGGCGAGATAACATTCCCGGCGGATTTGTGCATGGCCTTTCCCGCGCCGTCTACAACAAAGCCGTGGGTCAGGACACTCCGGTATGGGGCCTCGTTGCGGGTCCCGACTGAGCAGAGGAGTGAGCTGTGAAACCACCCCCTATGTTGATCGCTCCCTTCAAGATAGAGATCTGAAGGGCTTTCCAGATAGTCCCGCTTCTCCATGACGGCCGCATAGCTGACGCCGGAATCGAACCAGACATCAAGGATGTCGGTCTCTTTCCTGAACCGGTCTGATCCGCACTTCGGGCAGCATGTGCCTGGGGGGAGCAGATCCTGTTCTGACTTGATAAACCATATATCTGCCCCCGATTCTTCAACCATGGCGGAAACATGGTCAATGATCTCCTGCGATATGACCGGTTCGCCACACTCTCTGCAGAAGAATATAGTGATCGGCACGCCCCACGCCCTCTGCCGGGAAATACACCAATCCGGGCGGTTGGCGATCATCTTGAAGATCCGATCCTCACCCCATGACGGGATCCATGAGACCTTCCTGATGGCATCCAGGGCGTTTTTTCTGAGGTTCTTTTTCTCCATGGAGATAAACCACTGTTCGGTCGAGCGAAAGATCACAGGCTTCTTGCACCTCCAGCAATGAGGGTACTCGTGGGCGATCTCCTGCTCCTTGAGAAGCGCGCCTACCTCCGTGAGCTTATCGTTGACCGCCCGGTTCGCCTCAAACACCTCCATGCCGGCAAAGTATGCAACCTCCGGGGTAAAGCAGCCCGAATCGTCCACAGGTGAATATACGTCCAAGTTATATTGAAGTCCTGTCTCGTAGTCTTCCCGGCCATGTCCGGGCGCTGTATGAACACACCCGGTTCCGGCCTCCAATGTCACATAGGGCGCCAGGACAATCACGGACGGCCTGTCATATAAAGGGTGTCTCGCTTCAAGGTTTTCCAGATCAGCGGCTTTATACCGATTGATAACCTCATATGAATCAATACCGAAGGTGTCCATACAGACTTCCAAAAGCCCTTCCGCTAAAATCATGACCTCATCTTTCTCTGTTTCAACAGCCGCGTATTCCAGATCCGGATGAAGGGCGATGGCCAGATTGGCAGGGAGGGTCCAGGGGGTTGTTGTCCAGATCACCATTGAAACCCGTTTTCCTTTCAAAAGCGGGTCCAACTGATCCAGTCCAGATATCATCGGAAATTTAACAAAAATGGAGGGGGAGCGATGCTCGGCATATTCAACCTCTGCCTCAGCAAGGGCGGTCTTACACGAGATGCACCAGTATATCGGCTTTTTGCTCCTCACCAGGCTCCCGCTTAATGCGAATTTGCCAAACTCCCTTACGATCGTGGCCTCATAGCGATAATTCATGGTCAAATAGGGGTTGTCCCATTCACCTAAAACCCCTAGGCGCTTGAATTCATTGCGCTGGATATCGATATATTTCTCTGCGTATCGGCGGCAGACTCCCCGTATTTCCGCCTGGGACATTTCCATCTTCCTGGGCCCGAGTTCTCCATCGACCTGGTGCTCAATCGGAAGGCCGTGACAGTCCCAGCCAGGGACATAGGGCGCGTCAAAGCCGCCCATCTGCTTTGATTTGACAATGATATCCTTCAATACCTTGTTAAAGGCAGTGCCCATATGGATATTGCCATTGGCATAGGGAGGGCCGTCATGCAGCATATACCTTTTCCGACCGGTTGAAGAATCCCGGATGAGGTTATAAAGATCGATGTTTTCCCACTTCTCAAGTATCTCAGGTTCTCGTTTCACCAGATTAGCCTTCATCGGAAATGCGGTCTTGGGGAGATTGAGCGTTTGTTTGTAGTCCATGAAATGTGCCTCCGGAAATTGAGATAATTTTTTAATATATCAGAGGCATCCCTTCAAGTCAATTTCAACTTCGCATATAGAGCAGCAATTCCGATTATCTTCGATGATTCAGAGGCAAGCAGGGGAGTCAGTGCCGGTTTTTTCTGTCTTTTCGTCCATCACCTCTTGTCCTTGAGCGATTTTTTCACCGCCAGGCAGGAAATCCCTACTATCTCCGATGTCAGACAGCCCTCCGCGTCCTCATGCCTCTCGAAGAAATCCAGGGCAATGCGGACATAATCGTCGGGCCGGTATTGATAGGTGTTGTGACCGCAGCCAGGGAGTACGGCCAGTTCACCCTTCGAAAGAGTGCGATACATGGCGACCCCCTGTTCCACCTCAAAAATGGAACTGCGGTCCGGATACAGCACCAGGGTCGGGCATCTCACTAAAGACAGAATCGGTCTCAAATCGAACACATCGGTCCCGTAGGCCCCTCCAAATCGCCGGAACTGGTCAAAAAAAGACTCCGCCGCCTCCCCGTGCCACTCGATAAGCTTGGCCTTGAGTTCAGGTTCAAGTTCCCTGAATGGCTTGGGAAAATCCAATGCGTTTTTCTCGACCATGGGCAGGGGGCTGAAACATTGGGTGCTCGAAATGACCAAGCTCTCAACCTGATCCGGGTACCTTGCCGCATAATCCGCAGCCACCACGCCCCCTTCGCACTGTCCGATGATATGGAA
>CAZACO010000041.1:0-2531 GCA_964483185.1 uncultured Desulfobacteraceae bacterium | reverse complement strand
CCGCTCAAATGGCATGAATTCCTCCTCTCCATTCCATGTGCCGCATCATCGATCGCCTCCCCGACGGCCCCTGCTTTCGTCAGGCTGGACGTATGAAACACGAAACCCCTTTCCTGAGCCGGTATTCGCCAATTTATGCTTGACCTGAGCGATATGATCCTGTTAAAGTTAAATGACGCGTCCAAAATGGATGTAGCTCCCCATTGCCTTGATGACGTGTTCAACCCTTGATGACCCCCAACGGTCTCAACCGGGCGACTTTTGTGGCCAAATTGGCGCCTTGAACGACGTCAACGACCTGGGATATGTCCTTGTAGGCCTCTGGCATTTCTTCCTTAAGCGTTCGTTTGCCTCTGGATTGAACAACAACGCCTCTATCTTCCAACTCGCGGTGTATGGCGCGACCCTTTGCCCGCTTTACCGCCTGAGTCCGGCTTAAGAGACGGCCTGCGCCATGGCAACTGGAACCAAAACTCTTCTGCATGGCCCCTTCTGCCCCGGCCAAGACATAGGAGTGGGTTCCCATGTCACCGGGTATGAGGACAGGCTGACCCGCAGTACGATAGACTTCGGGAAGGAGAGGATGGCCGGGCGGCAGGGCACGCGTAGCACCTTTCCGATGGACACAAACCATGGCCGCCTCCCCGGACACCACATGCGATTCTTTTTTGGCGATGTTGTGACAGACATCATAAAGGAGGTTCATACCGAAATCCTCAGGTCGGATGGACAGCGTCTTCAAAAGTGTCTCCATGGTCCAGTACATCAGGATCTGGCGGTTGGCCCAGGCGTAATTGGCTGCACATGCCATGGCCGCCAAGTAGCGCCGGGCCACGTCCGATTCTAAAGGGGCGCAGGCCAACTGCCGGTCCGGGAGCTGAAACGATGGGTGCCCGCTAAGCGTGCTTCTGCCCATTTCCTTCAGGAAGTCGTCGCATATTTGGTGCCCGAATCCGCGTGAACCCGAATGAATGAAAATGGTTGCCTGGCCTTCAAACAGGTTGTAGTGTCTGGCTTTTTCCGTGTCATAGATGTGATCGACAACCTGAATTTCGAGAAAATGATTTCCAGAGCCAAGTGTTCCCAACTGGTCTCGTCCCCTTTTGACAGCCCGTTCGCTGAGGACGGATGGATCGGCACCCGCCATGGTGCCATGGTCTTCTGTTCTGTCCAACTCCCGGGCCGTGCCAAAACCCATTTTGACGGCCCAGGCAGCCCCCAGGACAGCTACTTGGCTTTCTTCTGCCTTGGAGAGGTGAATCGTTCCGGTTGAACCTACCCCGCTCGGGATATTCTTGAACAGGGCGGAGATAATATCTTTCATAAAGGGGTGAATGTCGTCGGCCCGGAGGAGGGTGGTCATGAGCCTGCACCCGCAATTGATATCATAGCCAACCCCCCCGGGTGAGACAATGCCTTCGTTGAGGTCGAAGGCTGCGACACCGCCTATTGGGAAACCATAGCCCCAGTGAATATCAGGCATGGCCAGAGAATGACCCACAATACCAGGCAACATTGCCACATTTGCCACTTGAGTAAGGCTCTGATCCTTCTGGATCGATTTTATTAGTTCACTGTCTGCAAAAACACGCCCCGGCACACGCATGGCGCCGGTTTGTGGAATCAGCCATTGATAATTGTCTATTTTTTCCAATTTTATATTCATGATGAAACACGCAGTACCTTGATTAGAGATCAAAAATGACGCTTGCTTGCCACCCGTCTTTTGTGCGGGCAACATCAATCTGATGATAGGTTACGGCCTTGATTTCGGTTAAGATCTCGTGTTCTTTTGGGTTGAAACGAGCGATTTGCAGCGTAGCGTCAACATGGGATTTCGTGATGGAATCGATGTCAATACAAATGACAACCTGGCTTTCACCTTCTAAAAGATAAAGGATTTCACCCAACCAGCGTACCATAAGATCAGGGAGATCTTCTCCGCTGACAGAGAGCCTGAAGGGCGCGGTTTTTCCGACCGGCCTCTCTTTGACCATTATCTGCATCATTGATTGGGCGGCATTTTTGAACAGGTCCTCGAGGCTCGATCCTGTCACCTTGATTCCCATATCGGCAGTATGGTCCAGAACAGTGAAGTGCACTTTATTTGAATTCATCTGATGATATAGCTCTTAGAATAGTGTTTTCCCAGAATCCAGCACCCCTTGATGACATGTACCTCACGGGAATTACGCGCGAATGCTGACGACGCGAAAATGGTCTCTATACGAGCGCAGCCTCTGACCGCCGCGGGTCAGTCTGTTCGAGGCAGAAACTTTTGAAAGGACGAACGTCCAATCACGCCGAGGCGTGAAATGAATACGCATCCGGAACCGATAACCGATAACGAATAACAGGTAACCAGACGAAGTTTCATATGACCATCCGTAACGGGATATAATATTCTTTTGTTAATCCCGGAATTCCGAATTCCGAATGGCCCGAAAAAAAGTTTTTTGCAATCATATTAATATTAGTTTCAAACGGCTGAATTGTCAAAACTTTGTCCGATATCTTTAGCTGAACGTCTA
>CAZACO010000040.1:0-13673 GCA_964483185.1 uncultured Desulfobacteraceae bacterium | reverse complement strand
ACAAAGAGATTTTCTTGTTTTTTGTGACAGAAGACCAAGGAATAAGGTACTAAAGTGCCTAAAGTTAGAAATGGCTGAATTACTTGCTTCGTCTTATTATTCCCGATTTCGACTTTCCAATTTCATTCATAAAAGGCTAACGCCTGAACTCCGAATAAAAAACTACCTTCCACTTCCGACCTTGGATCCCGGGTTCTTTTTAACGATCCACCGGACGGCTTCCAGCAAGTCCTCGGCCACGTGAAAGGGCTTGTATGGCAAATGGGGAAAAACATATTCCAGGTCCCCGAGGCCATAGCCGGTCTTGACCAGGATTCCCTTCAGACCGGACTTCCGGGCCAACTCCATATCGCTGCAACGGTCGCCAATCACATATGAATTCTCCATGTCAACCGGGAACTCGGTGCAAGCCATCTCGATCAGACCGGTTCGCGGTTTTCTGCAGTCACATGGCCTGCTGTATTCGGGCACGTTTCCCTTTGGGTAGTGAGGGCAGAAAAAAGTCCCGTCAACCGTTGCGCCCTCTCTTTTGAACAACGTCTTCATATGATCGTGGACCTCATGGACCAGGTCTATGGGGAAATATCCCCGGGCAACCCCGGACTGGTTGGATACGACAATGGCCAGATATCCATGATGATTCAAGAGCCTGATCGCTTCAGCACTCCCCGGCAGGAGCACAAATCTGCTGAGATGGTTAATATACCCCATCTGTTCATTGATGGTGCCATCCCTGTCTATAAAAACGGCAGGTTTTTTCAACTGACGTCCCTCCGCAGAAACTCCATCGCTTCCCACACCTCTCCCGCTCTGATACCCAACATACACGCGTGATCCTCCAGGCATTCCGGTTTCAGGCAGGGTGCGCACGCGGTATCGTGTCTGACGACCTTCGTTTTAGGGCCTTGGGGCCCTGTAGCTACTGGATCAGTAGGCCCGAATATGGCCACGGTCGGCACATTCAGGGCAGCGGCGATATGCATCAGCCCGGAATCGTTGGTTACAAAGAAAGAACACCGGCTGATCAGGCCGATGGCTCCGCCCAATGAGGTGCGGCCACTCAGGTTCAAGGCCGGACTGCCCATAGCGTCGCACAGACGCGTGCAGATCGCTCTTTCCTTAGCACTCCCAAATACGAGGACCCTTGCCCCCCAATTCTTGACAGCCCTGTCGCCGATCTCGGCAAATCGCTCGGCCGGCCATCGTTTGGCCCCCCCGAAGACCGCACCCGGGCTCAGGCCCAAAAGGAAATCCCCTTCCCCGATTCCCGCCCTGCCAAGTGTTTTGCCTGCCGCTTCTGCACCCTCCACTGAAACATGGAGTCTCGGAAGCCTGCTCCTTGCCTCCCAGCCCATTCCCCTCAATATGGACAGATAATATTCCGTCTGGTGAATCTTCAGGACCTCGTCATTTCGAATGACAGGGTGGGTCAGGAGTAACCCCCGGCCGTCCGTACGGTAACCAAGCCTCAATCCCACCCCGCCCAAATAGGCCAGAAGCGCCGCCTCAAATGCGTTCTGAAAGAGGATGGCCAGGTCAAATCCGTTTTTCCGAATCAGCCGAATCACCCTGATCATCTCCCCAAGCCCGGTTAACGACCTTTCCTCTTTACGGAATATCAAGACCTGATCCACAGCCGGATGATGATCAAAGATCGGGACAACCCATGGTTTTGCCAGGACTGTAATGAAACCCGAAGGGAAATTTTCTTTGACAGCCTCCAGGGCAGGCAGGGTCATGACGGCATCCCCTACCCAGTTGGTGGCACGGATAAGGATCCGTTTGACATTTGCTTCTTCAATCCCACAATCCCTCAATTCGCAGTTCCTCAATCACCCGGCAGGATAGGAGGGTTCCCTTAGGGTCATTCCTTCATGGCCGAAATTCGCCTATTGCGGCAAGACATCTACATCCGCTGCTATTACCTATTGGTAGAAATCTTCCGGAAGCCGGCATTCAGGCCTCGTCTTCCACCGCTTATGAAACCAGAACCAGTGATCCGGATACTGGCAGACATATTTCTCGATAATCTGCGTGAAGAGGGCTGTATTTTCCTCTGTGTCCTTTATTTTATCGCCGGTTCGCCTCAATGCCACCTCGTTTTCAAAGATAATGCGGTACCTCCCATCCGGTTGCCTCACCGAGAATATGGGTATGACAGGGGATCCGGTTCTTAAGGCCACAAGGGCCAGCCCCTTGTTGGTACAGGCCTGTTTACCCAGAAATGGGACAAAGACCCCTTCATACCAATCCACATTTTGATCCAACAAAATACCAACCACCTTGTTTTCCTTCTTCGCGGCCAGCAGTTTCTTCATGGCGCGTCGCTTCGGTATGATCTCGGTCCCGAACCTGGATCGTAAGGTCGTCAACAACCTGTCGGCCGGTTCAAAATCTGCGGGCCTCACGACAACGGCGTTCCCGGTGTTAAGCCGCAGGGCCGTGGCCGCGGACATGAGTTCCCAGTTTCCGAAATGTGCCGTAAGTATAAAAACGCCCCGTCCCTTTGCCACGGCCCGGGTCAATGCATCTTCATTCTCGAAAATCACATATCGATTCAGGTTCGTCCGGTTTAGTCTGAGGATATGGGGGGCCTCAAACAGCATCTGGGCAAAATGTGCGACAATCCGGCCATTGAGTTTAATCAACTCACCCTCCGGCATCCTTTCGCCAAAAACATATCGAAGGTTATCCAAAGAGGCCTTTATCCGCCTTTTCAGGACCAGGGCCGATATATTCCCGAGCATCCGCCCAAGGGATTGTCCCATACGAAAAGGAATCAGGGAGATGAGCCATACGACCCCGTACAGAGCCCTGTAGGTCCACATTGAAACCGCTTCATTCATCTCTGAGGCCATCTTTGATCATCCTTAAAACCCCGTCTTGCTCCTCCAACAATTTGAATCGAATAGACAAATAGGCCAGATCAGCATACACCGGCAAAACAGGGGCAATTCTCACCCAATCCTTTTGAGTTGTGATGAGATACTGGGCCCCGGCTCTCTCCTTCATATAAGCCAATTCCTCCATGTCATTGCCATTGAACAGGTAGTGATCTCTGAATCCCCTGAATTGGATCACATCAGCGCCTAATCCGATCAAGGTCTCTTCAAAACGTTCAGGGTGAGCGATGCCCGAGAACCCCAATACGCACTTTTCTCTCAAAAACCCAGGGTCATGAACCACACCTGAAGCGGGAAAAACCAGCTTATCCGGCAGATGTTCCGCACGGAAAACAGGTGTCGAAGGGAATCGCTCTTTCAGGAATCTCAGCGTTTCTTGCCCCGAGCGCAAGGCGCATGGCGAATAGCCGGTGGCATTATTATTTACCCTCTGCTCTTTGCACTCTGCCCGCCCCGCCGTTCGATACCGCGTCAGGATAAAGGCATCCGCCCTGCTCAACTGATGCAGGGGTTCTCTCAGAGGACCCCACGGAAGAAGATGGCCGTTCCCAAAAGGATCCCGGGCATCTATCAAGGCCAGGTTGAGGGTTCTATCCAATTCCAGGTGTTGGAACCCATCATCCAAGATGAAGAAGTCAGAACCGAACTTTGCATGGGCATACATCCCTGCCTGGTAACGACGCCTGGAGATGATGACGGGACTTCCAGGGACCTCTTTTGCAAGAAGAAAGGGTTCGTCGCCGGCCGTTCGGACATCTGCATGTATCCCTTTCCCGTCAGACACCTCCAGGATCGCCTGTTTGTAGCGCCCTTTGTAGCCCTTGGATAGAATGGCCGCGCGATACCCCTGGTCAAGCGCCCATCTGGCCAGCATAACCACCGCCGGTGTCTTACCGGTTCCGCCTGCAGTAAGATTTCCAACGCTCAGGACAAATCCGGGAAGGGATTTTCCTTTGAGAATGCCCTTCCTGTAGGCGCTGAGACGAAGCCGGACCCCCATCCCATACATAAACGAAAAAAGGGCCAAAGGAAGTGTCCATGGGCCGAATCGCTTTTCTCGATGAATCCCGGACCAGTCAGGCATCGTTCATGCTCCATGACATAAAGGATGCTGCTTTTCCCTGGGCCTTATCTTCCATGCTCCATGCCCCCTGCTCCCTGCCCTATGCCCCCTGCTCCATGCATCCCTTCACATATCCCAGGACCTTTTTGAGGGCCCCCCGGTTGCTCTCAACAAACGCCTTTGCCTGCCCCCCCATGCGGGCACGCATCTTCGCGTCCTCCAAAAGCGTCTTCATGGTTTTGTAGAGTTCATCCCCGTCCCGGACCCGGCGTCCGCCCCCTCCCTCCAACAGGGCCTCCGACATTGATACAAAATTATGGATATGGATCCCGAAAATGACCGGAACGCCAAAGCTCGCAGGTTCTAACAGGTTATGCCCCCCGATCGGGACAAGACTGCCGCCCACGAAGCAGACACTGCCGAGCCCATAGATACGCCCCAGTTCACCCATGGTATCCAAAACCAGCACGTCAAACCGTCTGTCTAACGATCCGGAAGAGAGCAACGCCCCATCTTTTGTGCGGTGTTCCGAAACTCCGGTCTTCAGAGCAGCCCTGAGCCCCATCCCCCTGCTCATCGTCACGATCTCACCGGACCGCCCAGTATCTCTCGGGGCGAGGATCAGACGCAAGCGCGGGAAAGAAACGCGGAGCCGCTTAAACACATCCAACAGGATCTCTTCTTCTCCCGGATGGGTGCTGCCTGCTACCCATAGGGGGACAGACGGTTCAAGGGCCAATACGTCCAGCCATCCCTGACGTTCTTCCTCACCCATTAACGTCACATCCCGGTCAAATTTGATATTGCCTACGGTTATCACCTTTTCTTTACTCAAGCCAACCTGCAGGAGTCTCTGCCTGTCCAGATTCGATTGCATGAGACATTTTTCGAGCGGGTCGAACATCTTTCGGACAAAAAAAGGCGCATGTCTGTAGGCCCTGAATGTCCTGGGCGAGACGCGTCCATTTACCAGAACACTTCTTATCCCTTTCTGCTTCAGACAATTGAGCAGGGCGGGCCAGATATCTGTCTCAACCAGGATGAAAATCGAGGGGTTAACAAAATGGACGATTCTCTGAACAGACCACCAGCCATCCACGGGCATCGGAACAACGACCTTGACCCTCCCACCTAATTTTTCCCTTGCCATCGCCATTCCAGTGGACGTCGTTGCCGTGAAAACGATATCCCTGTCGGGAAATTCCGTCCTGAGGCGACTGACTAATGGAAGGGCTGAGATCACCTCTCCCACAGATAGTGCATGGACCCAGATATTTCCTTTGTCAATTAAGATGTCAGGGAAACGCCATGCAAATCTTGCGACCAGTCGCTCGCCGAGGCCTGAACGATCACTCCGGCCCACAGGCCAGATCCTCAACAACCCGATGATCGGCACAAAAAAGATAAGGCCGAAGGTCCACAAAAAATGGTACAAGAACATGAACATGGTCCGCTCATATCCTGGCTGGCAGTTCGATAGTAAATCTAGTCCCTTTGGGTTGATTGTCCTTAACCCTTATAAAGCCATTATGATCCGTGATGATCGTGCTGACAATCGCAAGACCCAAGCCCGTCCCCTGTTTTTTTGTTGAGAAGTAAGGCTCAAACAGCCGGGCTTTGTTGTCAGAGCTTATGCCCCTCCCATTATCGATCACCTCGATTCTCACCATCTTGAGGATATTGTCGTAATGAAGCTCAACCGCCACCTCTCCTTTGCCTTCAATGGCTTCAATCGCATTGTCGAAGAGATTAATCATGACCCTTCTGATCTGCTCCCCGTCCAGATTGAAGACAGGGACATCTTTTGAATCGTTGAACACGAATCTGACATCCTTATGGGCCTCCCTGTAGAGGCTCATTGCCTCATTAATAATCTTGCTGATATCAGATGGCGCAAGATTGGCAGCCGGCAGGCGTGCAAAATTGGAAAACTCGTTCACCAGGCGTTTCAATTCCTCAACCTGAGTAATAATCATCCCTGTGCACTCGTTGAAGATCTCGGCATCCTTGCTGTCCAACATCTCTCCGTACCTCTTCTTGAGCCGCTGGGCAGACAGTTGAATCGGTGTCAGCGGATTCTTGACCTCATGGGCGATACGCCTTGCCACTTCCCGCCACGCAGCCATCCGCTGGGCCTTTTCGATCTCGCTCAAGTCCTCAAGGACGCCGACAAGGCCGAGGTATCTCCCTCGATCATCACGAAGTACATTGAGGGAAACCAGCACGGTCAGTCGCCTGTTTCCCGCAGACAACCGTATCTGCTTGTCCATGTAGCCCTTTCGAAGAAGCCCCTCATCTCCCAAAAAATCATCAATTATCTTGCCGTAATCCTCAGAAAGGACTTCCCTGTAATTCTTTCCAATAATTTCTTCCGCCTTGATATCTAACATCCGCTCCGCGGATTTGTTGATGGTAAGGATTTCACCACCAGCATCAGCAGAGACCACACCTGCTGCCACGTTTGCCAAGACAATCTCCATGTAGAGCCGTCTCTGTTCCAGCTCGAGATTGCTGGCCATGAGCTCTTTGTTGGCCTGTTCAAGCCTGTCTTTGCTCGTTTTCAGGTCTATCGTCATTTTATTAAACGAGTTGACTAACATCCCCATTTCATCTTTTGTCTCTAAATCAATAAAAAAATTATAGTCCCCCGATGCAATGCGATGGGTCCCTTCGGCCAGTTCTTTAATCGGAACGGTTATCTCCTTGGAGAGATAAAACCCGAACCATACGGATGAAAAGATAATCAGGAGGGTAACGATGGAGAGGGTGATCATGTGGCTGGCCAGGATCGGCGTTCGGAGCATCTTCAGCTGGCGGTACTCCTGAAGCCCTTGTGAAATCGCCTGAAGCCGGTTTACGAATGCGCCAGGAACAAATTTCGCTGTCACAACAAGGCCAACCACGGCCTTCGATGCAGTCCTCGAAAAAATCGGCACAAGGCCGCTAACAAGATCTCCGTGCGGTGACGGCTGAATGATGTAGCTGTCTGTGCCTTTCTCGATGCCCTTCCTTAAAATGTCTGGGCCTGGCCCCTTGAATGCGGTCAAGTCAATCCTGTGGTCCTTGGACACGGCCTGTACGTCCAGTCCTTTCGAGAAAACCTGGAGGGAAGTGAGGCCGAACTCTTTCCGTTTTTCATTGATAAATTTTTCAAGCTTCTCTTTTCTGGACGGAATCAGAAATCCCTCATAGGTGATGACGCGGCCCAGGATATTTCCAAAGGAGAGGCTTTCATCCGCAATCCCCTTGTAGTAATCCTGGCCAACCTCCAGGGAATTCTTCAAGGACCGCTCGATCTGAAGGCTGAACCAGTATTCAATGGATGAAGAGATGAACTGGACGGATACGAAAAAAAGGATGACCGTGGGCAACAGAGAAAGGGTCACAAAGGCCAGGACCAGTTTGGTCCTCAGCTTGGCGCCCATAATACTCTTTTTTCTCTCAAAAAGGAGTTTGACTAAATTCCTGACCGTTAGAAAAAGGAGGAGAAGGAGGAGGATCACATTGATGTTGATGAGGGCAAACGCGATAATGCTGCTCGAAAAAGGAAGGGCCTGTCCCAAGTGAAAGATGCGCATCCCCAGGTAAATCAGGGAAGATATCACCACGCACAGCAAGATGATCAGGTATCTTTCTCTACGTCGTCTCCTGAGATCTTGTCTTTCGGCCTCTAAATAGTCTTTCATGGCAGCGGATTGGGTGAAGGTGGCAGAGCCGGGACCGAAACCCCTGAACGCTCAATATCTGAAATCTACCGTATACCAATCGGTCTCAAAATCCCACAAGGAGAGGAAGAAAAAGACATAATGGAAATAAAAGGGGAGTCTGATCTTGTCAAGTTCAGCCATCATACTGATCTGGTAATGGTTCCCTCTTTGAAGATTTCGCAGTTCCGTAACTTTAAGGCCCACAATTTCGGACATCAGTTTTTTGGCCTCTTCGAACTCTTTGACATACATCATCTTATTGTCTCTTGATGACAGCCTGACGATATAGACCTTTTTCAGGCTGTCATACTTGATTTCGTGGCTTACCTTGAGGTCGGCGATGCTTCTATCCCACCACCAATCCCTGACCTCATACAGCTTTACAAAAAATGTGAAGGTTGTGCTCACCCCGTTCTCAATCGCCCTTTCCATATTATCGGTAAAACAGTCGGCCACACTGAAATAAACGAGAAGATGGTCACGGGTGTTGGTAACCACCACATCTGTTAATCGAGCTTCTGCGGCCAATGCGGCCCTGCTCGAGAGCACGCCCACAAGAAAAAACATGACCAGAGCAACTTTCAAGTGTTTATGGAAAAATAGGCTGTTCTTCATCTCCTTTTCCTTAGTAAAAAGGCATCTGACGGAGTCTGCATAAGCAAGATAGAGAAAACTGAAGATTTCTAAAGCACCGCCCCGGGGTAAGGAATTCTGTCAATCTGACCCTTTCGAACAGGATTCTGCGCAAGAGCCCTTCAACGGGTTTGATATTCGCCTGCTGCTCCATGGCAATCCACAAGGGATGCGGTGTGGATACGTTTTTAAGGGAAAGATCATAAGCGAGCGCCATTCAAAATGCAAGCCCTAATGGAATTGACGGATTGCGAATTAGCAATTAGGGACTTTCCTCACTTCTCCATGGGTGAGTCCGTTGCGGAAAAGAAAAATGGGGGGAGAAAGAATCTACGGAAGGCTGAAGGCAAAAGGCGCCTTATATAACGGGGAGACCTTTGAAAAACGCTCAATTCTATGGTTTTGTTGGAAGTCTCCCAGACCGTCACCACCGCTGGGCCTGTCCCCGCGAAGGTGTGGGGGAACTTCTCGGGAAACCGGGGTGTTTCCCTCGCTTGTAGGCGGAGGATCAGGGGGTTACTTCAGAAAAGAATATGAGAGATGCAGGCGTTTCCAACTGTCCATATGTCCAGAGAAATTTCATCTGAGAAGGCGTCATACACGAGCAAAATGAAGATTACCTTGGGGCTATTTCCCAAGTACGTGAATCATACAAAAGCCTCTTCGCCGTCAAAGAAGCTTCGAGGAAATATATTCCTTGAGTCGAAGATCCCGCATGGCGGGAAAGGAATTCCCTGATCCGGAGAGATTGAGCTAGCTGATTTGTGCTCAGGCGGGAACAAGCTCCGGCACACCGAAAGCGGGGATTTTCACGCTGTTCTTGCTGCACTCCTCTGCCGTAACAAAGGAAAACAACTTCCAGTGCTTGGTTGATTTCATCAACATCGCCAGCATCTGCTGGTTCAGGAAATGACCGGATTTTTTAACAACAAAATGCCCGATGATAGGAGACTGGACGAGGGAAAGATCTCCAATAAAGTCGAGGATCTTATGCCTGACAAATTCATCCTTGAATCTGAGGCCGTCCTCGTTGAGGATTCTGAAGTCATCAATAACCACCGCATTGTCGAGAGACCCGCCCTTTGCAAGCCCGTTTGCCTTGAGGGCCTCAACATCCCTCAAAAACCCAAATGTTCTCGCCCGGCTGATCTCCCTGACAAAGTCGCCTCCGGAAAACCGCAGCACATATTCCTGATTTCTCAAGAGGGGGTGCTGAAAATCGATCATATAGGTGATCTTAAGTTCCTTTGACGGGTAGACGCAAATAGACCGGTTGCCATCGTCAAGCTTCAATGTCTTTTTCACAACAATAAACTGTTTTGGGGACGTCTGTTCCTTAATCCCCGCGCTCTTTAAAAGAAATACAAAGGGGGCCGAACTGCCATCCATAATCGGCACTTCAGGACCATCCAATTCTACAACCGCGTTGTCTATCCCCAGACCGTAAAAGGCCGCCATCAGGTGTTCAATGGTTACAATCCTGCACCCATTCGAACCGATGCTCGTAGCCAACGTCGTGTCGAATACATTATCAAAGCGCGCCTCAATCATCGGATGTCCGGGAAGATCCGTCCTTACAAACCGTATCCCCGTATCGCACGGAGCAGGCCTGATATTTATTCTAACCTTTTCACCGGTATGAAGGCCAATGCCGGTACAACCAATCTCGTCTTTCAACGTACGCTGTCTATAATCCACAGACCTCTCCTTATTGTGCATTTTCATATCGCTTTCAAATGTTGTGTAATGGGTTAGCAAGTAGCATGCCAATAGGTTTCATACGAGGCCCATAAAAACCGGTTGAATCTATCCTTATGATATTAAACGATAATTTTCGTATCAATTTTTTTATCCGAATTTAAAATGGCTGGCAACAGCTCACCTCTGTGGCAAAAAAGACACACATTGTCTATTTCACCTGCTTTCGAACAGCATCTCTCCCTTTGGGTTATCCACCACTTGAAAAAGAACTTGGTTTGTATTATAAAACAGGAAGGACTTTTGCCTTGAGGTAACCATGCTGACCGCCACAAAAACCTGTTTTAAACCGCTCCTCCTGATCGTCTCCATAACCCTTTTTGCCTGCTACCCTGTCTTGGAAAAGGAAGCCCGGCATCCTGAGGAGTCTTTGACGCCCGTCCGCCTCTTTTACCCCACATTCCAAGATGATATGGACAAAGAGTCCCTTATCTCAGCCATACGAAAAAATATCGAGTACTTGGACAAGCTGGATCCAGAAAAGCCTTTTTATTATGGATCTCAAACAGTTACCTGCAAGCATGTGAGGGAGAGCCAGGAGGCCTTCCTGAAGCTCATAGCAGAAGATCCCGATCCAGACCGGTTGAATAAAGGGATCAGGGATAACTTTTCGGTTTACCGGGCCACCGGTCGTGCAGGTAATAATCAGGTCCTCTTTACCGGATATTTTGAGCCGGTTTTTGAAGCCAGCCTGACCCCTGACGATATCTTTAAGTACCCGATTTACAAACGACCGGACGATCTGATAGCAACCGACCTCTCTCTGTTCAAAGACGAATTTAAAGGGGAGAAAATCGTCGGCCGGATCCAGGCGCAAAAACTTCTGCCATATTTTTCGAGATATCAGATTGACGAAGAAAATGTGTTAAAGGGACAAAATCTCGAGATCGCCTGGTTGAAAGACCCGATAGACGTCGCATTCCTCCAGATACAGGGGTCAGGCCGGCTGAGGCTGCGTAACGGCAACACAATCAGCGTGGGCTACAGCGCGTCCAACGGCCTGGCCTATCGAAGCATCGGACGGTATATGCTCGATAAAGAATTCCTGAGCATTGAAGAGATGTCTATGCAGACTATCCGAAAATACCTTGCAGAACATCCTGAAATAGTCAAGGACGTGCTCTACCAGAACCCTTCCTATGTATTCTTTCAGCGCCTTCCAGCAGGTCCTTTAGGGAACATCCGCGTCCCCCTGACACCCGGCAGGTCCCTGGCCCTGGATGCAAAGCTCTTCCCAAAAGGGGCACTGGCCTTTGTCTCGTGCAAGAAACCGTCTATTAACAGCCGCGGGGAAATTACAGGGTGGAACGAATTTTCCCGTTTTGTCTTGAACCAGGATACGGGAGGCGCCATCAAAGGGGCCGGCAGGGCGGACATTTTCTGGGGCAGCGGCACCTATGCCGAAATCGTGGCAGGTCATTTAAAACATGATGGGGAACTCTACATCCTGATCAAAAAACCGTGAGCCCTATTCAAAACTGCGTGGCCGAAGGCATACCACAACGTTAGGCGCTTTAAATGGAAAACTTCGAAAAGTCCGCAAAAAGGCACATCAGATCGGCGATCTGCTGCAACATTCCCACCCGATTTTCTCTCAAGGCCTGATCCTCTTTTGTCAAGACCTCTACGCCGTCAAAGAATTCGTCTACCGGTTTCCTGAGCTTAACCATAAGATTTAAGGCGTCCAGATACCGCCCTGTTTCAAGGCATCCGTAAATATCACCTTTGAGCGCCAAATATATCTCCCAGAGACCGTCCTCAGAATCTTCCCGGAACAGGGCCGGGTTCACCGAAAAAAGCGTGTCCTGCTTCTTGAGGATGTTACTGACACGTTTAAATGTCAAACACAACTGGTGGAACTCCGCTGATTCAGAAGAGAACGCCTTGAGTTGGTCGATTTTAGGGCGGAGTTGTCGGATCCGGTCAAAGTCCGAGGAGATGACAGCTTCCACCAGATCGGATCCATAATCTGACCCTAACATCATGTGCTTGTAACGCTCCCTCACAAAGGCCGTTACCTTAGAAAAGATCTGGGCAGTATCAAGGTCAATCTCCTCACCTAGAAGCGATAATGTCTCTTGTATCAACTCCTTGAGAGACAGGTCCCATCCCATATCTTCTATAATCCTGATGATGGCAAGCGCATGTCTTCGTAAGGCAAATGGATCGGCGCTCCCAGAGGGCTCAAGGCCCACGGCGAAACACCCGGCGATCGTATCTATCCGATCCGCTATCCCGACAACGGCCCCTATCTTGGATGTAGGAAGTTGCCCCCCGGCCCTTAAAGGAAGATAGTGTTCATATATCCCGGAACAGACATCTTCCGGGTATCCCTCCAACCGGGCATACACCTTCCCCATAACACCCTGAAGCGATGGAAATTCACCCACCATATGCGTAATCAGGTCGCATTTGCACAGGGTTGCCACCAGCCTGACAGCGTCCGCCTCTTCCGGCAGGACACTGCCGGACACATACCCGGCAATCTTTGTGAATCGCTGGACTTTGGCATACGATGTCCCTAAATCGGCCTGATAGACAACCTGTCTGAGCCCCTCTAAGCGATCCAGAAGCGGCCTTTTCCGATCCTCTTTTAAAAAGAAATCCGCATCTGAAAGCCTGGCCCGGAGGACCCTCTCATGGCCTCTTTGAACAACCGATTCATCCCTTGAAACCGTATTATTGACAGCAACAAAATTAGGCATCAACCGGCCCCTGCTATCATAGACGGCAAAGTATTTCTGATGCTCACGCATGGCCGTAATCAGGACAACATCGGGGAGATCCAAAAACGTCACGTCAAAACTGCCGCAGACCGCGGTAGGGTATTCAACCAGATTGGCCACAATGCTGACCAATTCCGGATCATCGGCAGGCTTGCCACCCACCTGTTGAGCGGCTTCCCGGGTGACCCCCTCCACCACCCGCTCCCTTTCTTCCGGGTCGATCACCACAAAGGCCTGTTCCATCCCTTTTAGATAATCCTGAACCCCTGAGATCTCAATGACCTCCGGCCGCATGAACCGATGCCCGCGAGTGGTGCCGGCACTCTTCACGCCGGCCACCTCAAATCGGATGACCTCGCCGTTAAACAGGCACAACACCCAGTGAATGGGCCGTACAAACGGAAACCCTGTGGTCCCCCAGCGCATGGATTTGGGCCAGGGGATATTCGCAATCAGTTGAGGCACGGCCTCAGCCAGAATCTCTACTGTCCGCTTACCCGGAATTTGACGTTTCACATACAGGTACTCCCCTTTGGGCGTTTCAATGCACTGCACCTCTTCGACGGGCACACCCTGCTTCTGTGCAAAACCGAGGGCCGCCTTTGTAGGCATCCCTTCTTTGTCATAGGCCGCGCTTTTTGGAGGCCCGGTCATCTCCTTTACCAGGTCTGACTGCATCTCGGAGACACCCTTCCCGATCAGGACCAGACGCCTCGGTGTTCCATAGGCGTGCACCCCCCCTGCCATTTCTATCCGGTTTTCTCTCAGGCACGCTTCCGCCAGCCGCCGCAGGTCCTCTAATCCCCCCGCTAAATAACCGGCAGGGATCTCCTCTGTTCCGATCTCCAAAAGCAGTTCAGCTACCATTTTCGTCACTCGTTAT
>CAZACO010000039.1:0-13817 GCA_964483185.1 uncultured Desulfobacteraceae bacterium | reverse complement strand
AATGAAGCTCTTCCCCTTCCCGTCTCAAACCCGATCATTGAATGCTCCTTCCCAAAATCTTCTGGGCCAATTCCTCTGAAAAACCGGCAATCTGGCCTTCAAGCATCTCCCTCGCAGCCGCTATTTTTGTCTCTATCTCTTTCTTTGCGGCATCGAGTTTCTGTTCGACCCCTGCGCCGGCCTCCTGCAATATCCCCTTTTCCTCTTCCATACCCTGGGTCTTCAAGGTCTCCTTTGCTGCATAGCCCTCTTTCCTGGCCTGAACCTTCCCTTCTTCGATATCCTTTTCGCTCTGTTCGGCGCGACCCTGATAGTCGTCAATCGTTTTCTGCCGGGAGTTCATCTCTTCCTCTCGCTGGGACAGAATCTTTCGGATCGGCTTGAAGAGGATGAGGTTCAATATTAAGAGGAGAACAAGGAAATTTGCGATTTGGAGGATCAGGGTACCGTCAATGTTCAGCATATCAGATACATCCTTTCGTTTTCTTTTGGTTTGCTCGAAACACACTCACTTTCCGGAAGAGTACCGCCTTTTACAAAAAAAAAATCGGCTTGTCAAAACTTTTTTGCCGGTCAGCTCCCATTTTTTGTCTCAGATGTCTTTTGGAGAAATGCCACCTTGTTATCGGCCGGTGAATCCTCCTTCTGGGTGTGGCAGTTTCCCTCGAAGATCACCCCGGCGTTGATGGTTACCGACGGGGCCTCGATGTCTCCGAAGACCCTGGCCGGAGCAAGGATCTCGATCTTATCTCCCGCTACGATATGCCCGCGAACTTCCCCGCTCACAATGACAGTGGCGGCATGGATGTCACAGTCGATCACAGCCGTCTCCCCCACGATCAGGGTCCCTTCGGTCTTCACATCCCCTTTAAAACGCCCGTCAATTCGAACGATCCCCTTGAAAGAGAGATTCCCTTCAAACTCCGTTTCCGGCCCCAAAAAGCCGGTGATCTGATCTTTCTTTTTTTTCATGATTTCACTATATTGGCCACTTGGTGAGGGCTCAATACCACACCTGATGTCATTATGCAAGAAAAATCACAAAATAATTAATGCTCATAAAAAACGCTATGTTTTCCATGAGGTTCCTCAAGGAATTCACTTGCGGTGACCCCCTGAAACAACAACCTGTATCCACGAAAACAGGCGGAAAATATGGGTAACCGTTCATGGGTTCACAGGCTATGAACGAATACAAAATATTGATTGACAAGTGAATCAATGACTGCTTAACTACAGGCCGTGAAACAGGCGACATCACGTCAAACCCCAACCAGGCCTGCAACCGTTTTAAATCACTTTAAAAAATCGATGCGCCTTACCGGAGGGCTTATGGCACAGGGTCAGCGGGAAATCCTCCGCGCAGATATCAAGGCTGTTCCCTAGCCTCCATTTTTTTAGGATCGGTCAAGACCTTAATTTTGACAATTTTTTCCACAATGATCCTTTTGGACCAAAAAATCAGGGGCATCCCCAAAAGGGGCGGATTGCGGACAGCCTGCCGGCAGTCTTTTTCAACGGGGCGCAAAACCAGACAAAAATAGGTATTAATCAGAGATAATGGATTTTCATTTCACTGAAGAACAGTTGATGTTCAAGGATCAGGTCATCCGTTTCGCCAGGAAGGAAATTGTACCGAGAGTTCAGGAGCACGACCTCAAAGGGGAATTTGATGTGCACTCCTTTCGCAGATTGGGCGACTTCGGGATCCTGGGCCTTCATTTTCCTGAAGCACTGGGGGGGAGTGACGCCGACGTGGTGACGACCGTCCTGGCAGGAGAGGCCCTGGGCGAGGCCGGAGTGGATGGCGGGTTGACCCTGGCCTACGGTGCTCACACCTTCCTTTGCGCAGATACGATCTTTGCGCACGGGACCGATGCCCAGCGAGCGGAATATATCCCGAAACTGGCCTCGGGCGAGTGGGTCGGATGCATGGGACTTACAGAACCGGGAGCAGGGTCCGATGTGGCTTCCCTGACGACCCGGGCCGAAAAGCGGGGAGATCGGTATGTCTTAAACGGGAACAAGATGTTTATCACCAACGGGCCGGTCGCCGATGTGGCGGTTATCTACGCCAAGACCGACAAGGATCTCAAGCACGCGGGCATTTCAGCATTCATCGTGGAGAAGGGAACCCCCGGATTTTCCGCAGGGAAAAACCTGGTCAAGATGGGGGTCAGGACGTCCCATACATCCGAACTCATCTTTGAGAATTGTGAGATCCCGGCGGAAAATCTCATCGGCCGGGAAGGCGCAGGCTTCCTCATGGCCATGCAGACGGTCGAATGGGATCGCAGCGCCCTGATGGCCCCTTTCGTGGGAGCCATGTCCTATGTTTTGAAAAAATGTGTTCGATACGCAAAAGAACGGTATCAGTTCGGCAGGCCGATCGCCGAGTTCCAGGCCATTAAACATAAACTGGCAGACATCAAGATTTTTATCGAAGCAGGCCGGTCCCTCTGTTACCGGATCGCCTGGTGCAAGGATCAGGGAAGGCCGCTCAACCACCTGGAGGCGGCTGTCGCCAAGCTCTACATCGGGGACTGGGGTCTAAATCCCACAAATGATGCCCTGGTCCTTTTCGGTGGCTACGGATACTGCCACGAATACGAAGTGGAACGCTGCTTCAGGGACAGCAGACTCGCCTCCATAGGCGGTGGCACCTCCGAAATCCAAAAAAAGATCATTTCAAAACTTATCTGAGGGGCGGAACAGGGATATCACATCATGAATTTCGATTTTACACGGGACGAAAATGATTTTTTCCAAAAAGTCAGAGGTCTCTTTGATACCGAGTCCTTAAGGGATCTGGCCCGATTGGATCGAAAGGATATAGCGGAAATTCGTGGAACGACCCTGCAATGGCTGAAATCCCTTGCCGAGGCAGGCTACCTGGCGCCCGGCCTGGATAACGGTCAAAACAGTGTCACACTCGTTGCGGCCCATGAAAGGCTGGCAGCGATATCGCCTTCCCTCTTTCTCTCCGTGGAGGTGAGCACCCGCATCTTCGGCCGTCTTGTCGCCGGTTTCGGCACCCCTGATCAAAAACATCAGATCCTCTCCGATCTTGAAAACGGCACGCTGATCGGAACCGTGGCCCTTTCCGAAAGCGCCATGAATATCGAGAATGACCCTTTGGATACGACCGGCATAGCTTCGGATGGAGGGTTCAGGGTCTCAGGATCAAAGGGGCACGTGGTGAACGCCCCGATTGCGGACTGGATCGCGGTTGCAGGGAACATCGATCGGGAAGACGGCATTGTCTTCTTCCTGGTAAAAAAGGGGAGCGAAGGCCTCTTCATAGGCGACCGGTTTTCCACCCTCGGATATGAAGGTGCCGCTATTTCCGCAATCCATCTTGATGGCGCCCCCGTGTCTCCGGAATATGTTGTCCATCCCCCGGCCGGAAGCGATGCCCTCAGGGCCGTCCGCTTGTGGGAAGACCAGATTCTGACCGCCGCGAGCTTGGGACTGATGCGGCGGGCCTTTGATGGTGCTGTGGATTACGCCAAGACCCATCGAACCGGCGGGAAGCCGATCATCGCCTATCAGGAGGTGGGGTTCAAATTGGCCGAGATGCTGACCCTTTTGCAGACAGCCCAATTGCTGGCGTATCGGGCCGCCTGTATGTCTGAATCAGCGGAAAAGGAGGCGGGGATCCTTGCCAGCTGCGCCAAGGTTTTCTGCGCGGAGTCTGCTGAGAAAGTGGCAAGTTACGCCTTGCAGGTCTTGGGAGGAAAGGGCTGCCTCCGCGGCAACCCCGCGGAAGAGGGGTACCGCAACGCCAAATATCTTCAGATCGCGGGGACCTCTTCGGAGATATCTCGGATGAAGATCGCCGACGGCGTCTTGGCAAGCGGATGACCGTGAGGGAACGTCATACGGGCTCAAACTAAAAAACCCAGAATGTACGTGGACAGGAAATCTTGAAGCATCTTCTCAATACATGCGGGATTTCTGCCAGTCCCATGGATGAAGCCGGAATTCTTGAGAGTTACATCCTGAAATGTGTTTGAATGTAAGGTGGGAGATAAGAGATGAGCGACGACCTGCTGTATGAGGTAAAGGACCGTGTGGCCTTTCTGACCATCAACCGGGAGGAGCGGAGAAATGCCATCAGCCAGGAAATGATCCTGTCTTTCCTGGACCGGTTGGCCGACGTGGATCAGAATGAGGAGATCGGTGCGATCTGTCTTACGGGTGCAGGGGAAAAGGCCTTCTGCTCCGGGGCCGATCTGGGGGTCACCTTGGCCGGACAGGGGGAAGAGCGGCTGTCGGGCCCCAGGAATTATGCACGACTCCTGAAGGAAATGGCCAAATGCGGCAAACCCCTTGTTGCCCGTGTCAATGGGCCGTGCCTTGCCGGCGGAATAGGGCTGATGCTTTCCTGTGACATCGTCATTGCCAGAAATGACACCTTTTTTTGCACCCCGGAAGTAAATGTGGGGATCTTTCCCATGATGGTCGGGGCCCTTCTCTATCGAAACCTTCCCAGGAAAAGGGCCGTGGACATGGTCCTGACCGGTCGGAAGATACCAGCGCCTGAGGCAGAGAGGATCGGCATGATTACCCGCGCCGTTGAGCCGGACCAGTTGGACAATGACGTTAGAAACACCCTGAACATTCTGACATCCAAGAGCCCTATCGGCACCCGGATCGGCAAGGAGGCCTTCAGGGTCATGAGCGACATGCCCTTTGAGGAGGCGGTGGACTATCTGTGCGAGGCCCTGGGGAATATCATCTCGACCCAGGATGCCATGGAGGGGATGAAGGCATTTATGGAAAAGAGAGCGCCGCGGTTTCAGGGAAGATAGCGGCCACAGGTCGAAGCTATGGACATCCGATTAGGAAAAAGCTACAATCAACTACAGCTCGGCGAGGAAGCCAGTTTCACGAAGACCATCACGGAAACGGATGTGTATCTTTTCGCCGGCATCAGCGGGGACTTCAACCCGTTGCATGTGAACGAGGCGTTTGCAAAAACGACCCCTTTTAAGACGAGGATCGCTCACGGGGCCCTTCCCCAGAGCCTGATCGCGCCTGTCCTGGGGATGAAACTGCCGGGATTGGGGACCATCGCAGTGGAAATCTCCTGCCGCTTCAAGGCCCCTGTCTTTTTTGGCGACACCATCACGGCTACCGCCCGCGTCGCGGAAAAGATCGAGAAGAAGCAATGGGTGCGCATGGCGCTTTCCTGGACGAATCAGCATGGAAAATCAATTGCGGAAGGGGAGGCAGTGGTCATGCCGCCCCCACAGACCCCTCAGCCATTACCGGATGATGGGGATAGCAGTGCCTGAACAAACACCCTGTTCAGGCACGATTTTGGATTTTAGATTTTGAATTGAAAAGCATACACAGGTTCAACCGGTTGATCGTGTGTCTGAAAACCTCTGAAATACCATTCGGGGGGGTTACGGTCAGGCACTAATCATGAATGCACACCACGAAAAAGAAAAGGAGGATGAACGAATGGCGTTAACAGACGTAAAAGAGGTTTTTGCCAAGATGCCGGAGGTATTCAATGCGAACGCGGCCCAGGGTCTGAATGTGGTCTTCCAGTATGAAATCACCGGTGAAAACGGGGGAAGCTGGAATGTGGTGGTGAAAGATGGCACCTGCCAGGTCAATGAAGGCACCCATGAATCGCCATCCGTCACATTGACCATGTCCGACGAAACATGGCTCGGAATTGTCAATAAACAGACCAATGGGATGCAGGCCTTTATGAGCGGGCAGCTCAAGGCCAGTGGTGACATCATGCTGGCCCAGAGGATCGAACAGTTGTTTCCGCTGTAGCAGGTTGGTCCCTGTCATAGTGTTCTCACAGTAAGGACCAGCCCCCGGGACCGTGCGGGAGTTATAGGACTCTCTGGAATCCCGGTGCCCGGGGCGAGGTCCATGGGACGCCAACGGGCATGGCATTCGAGAATCAGCGCCGCTGCCGGCCTACGGTGGAATAGTCTGATCAGGGAAGAAACTGATGTTGGATGGGGGTAACCAAAATCCATCATCCAAGATCCAGTTCGAAGTTTCTAGTCAACGCGGTGCGGCATGAAAGGCCTTCAGGAATATTTCGGTGAAACCCACAACATGGTTCGACAGACCGTTCGCAAGTTCGTTGAACGGGAAATCCGTCCCTTTGTGGATGCGTGGGAGGAACAAGGGGAATTCCCCCGGGACCTCTACGCCAAGGCAGGTGCTGCGGGCATCCTCGGCATCGGTTACCCCGTGGCCTATGGCGGTTCTGCCGGCGACATCTTTGTCAAGATAGCCGCCACCGAAGAATTGATGCGATGCGGTTCCGGGGGCGTGGCCGCGGGTCTCGGATCCCTCGATATCGGGATTCCCCCTGTGCTCGCCCTGGGAACCGAGGCCCAGAAATCGCACTTTGTCCCTCCGGTGCTCTCTGGGGAAAAGATTTCGGCCCTCGGCATCACAGAGCCTGACGCCGGTTCGGACGTGGCAAATATCCGGACAAGGGCGGTCCGGAAAAATGACCATTACGTGGTAAACGGGAGCAAGATGTTCATCACCAGCGGCGTCAGAGCGAACCAGTTGACCTGTGCGGTTCGGACCGGCGGCGAGGGATACAACGGCATCAGCCTTCTTGTCATAGATTCGGACACGCCCGGGTATTCGGTTTCGGAAAGGTTGAAAAAGATGGGCTGGTGGGCATCGGATACAGCCCAGATTTTTTTCGATGACTGCCGGGTGCCGGCCGCGAATCTCCTCGGCAGCGAAGGTCAGGGATTCTACGGCATCATGGAGAACTTCCAGAATGAGCGATTGCAGCTCTCTGTCATGGCCAATATGACCGCCCAGATGGCCCTGGAAGAATCTCTGAAATACGCCCGGGAACGAAAGGCCTTCAGTCGACCCCTTTCCGGTTTTCAGGTGACACGTCACAAATTAGCGGATATGGCGACCCAGGTGGAGGCCAGCCGGGAATTCACTTATCGGGTCGCCGCCAGGATAGGGGACGGGAAGAACCAGGTCAAAGAGATCTCAATGGCAAAGAATTTCGCCTGCATGGTCAGCGACAGGGTCACGTACGATGCTGTCCAGATACATGGGGGCTTTGGCTATATGCGGGAATACCTGGTGGAAAGACTTTACAGGGACAATCGTATCCTCTCTATCGGAGGGGGCACCCAAGAGATCATGAAAGAGATCATATCAAAAATGATCCTCTGAGGATCTGAAATGAGGATAGAACCGATGGAAACAGAGCGGGACAGGGACCCGTACGCCCAGGCAGGTGTTGATATAGAGGCAGGAAACAGGTTTGTGGATCTCATCAAACCGATCGTCAGAAGAACCCACACACCGGGTGTTATCACTGACATAGGGGGTTTTGCAGGCCTCTACTCTCTCAATGTTCAAAATATCAAGAATCCTGTCTTGGTGAGTTCCACCGACGGGGTGGGGACGAAGCTCAAGATCGCATTCATGCTCGACAAACATGACACGGTTGGGATAGACCTTGTCGCCATGTGTGTCAACGACATCGCAGTACAAGGGGCAACCCCCCTTTTCTTTCTTGACTACATATCCATGGGAAAACTGAAACCTGAACGGGCCCGCGACATTGTCAAAGGGATTGCTGCCGGATGCATGGAAGCCAAATGCTCGCTCATCGGGGGGGAAACCGCCGAAATGCCCGGTTTCTATAACGAAGATGAATATGATCTCGCCGGCTTCGTGGTCGGCTTGGCCGATAATGAAGAGCTCTTGGACGGTTCTGAGATTGCCGTGGGGCATAAGATTATCGGCATAGGGTCCAGCGGGCTCCACAGCAACGGGTATTCCTTGGTGCGCAAGATCTTCTTTGACGGCCTGAAGATGTCTGTGAATGACTATGTCGAGGATTTTGGCAGGACCCTGGGAGAAGAACTTTTAGAGCCTACCCGTATTTATGCAAGAACCATCAGTAACCTCAGAAGGGACTTCCGAATCTATGGTATCTCACATATAACAGGGGGTGGCCTAATCGATAACCCACCTCGCATTCTCCCTTCCCGGTGCAAAGCCATTATTCACAGATCGACCTGGACACCTCATCCCATATTCCAGTTCCTCCAAAAGGCAGGGCAAATATCGGACCGTAACATGATGTTGACTTTCAATAACGGTCTTGGGATGCTCATCGTCGTAAACGAGGAGGAAACCGATGAGGTCCTCTTGAGGCTGAAGGCCATGGGAGAGGCCGCCTACTGTATCGGAGACATAGGATCGAGAGAAGCGGACGAAGATCCTATCCAGTTCATAGATTGAATGCCGGACAGGCTCGTACAAAGCCGGGTTTCCAAAAATACAACCCTTCCGCTGTGGAAAAAGATGAACGTCGAACATCGAACGAAAAACAGGGTAGGTGAAATGTGAAGCGTGAAAGAACGGATCGACTTCAGCTGATATCAGGCACTTATAACTTTAGGCATTTTAGTCACTTTAGCTCACTTTAGTCACTTCAGTCACTCCCCCGGTTTTTCCGGTCAGTGCGTGAAGGAGAAAACATGTTCGGACTCGGTCCCACAGAACTGATCATCATCGCAATTATTGTCCTCCTTATATTTGGCGCCAAGCGGCTTCCGGACATCGGCAAGGGCCTGGGAGGCGCTATCAAGGAGTTCAGGAATGTCAAAAAGGAACTGAGCTCGGATAAGGCCGCCGATAACAAAGATGAGAAAGAAAATGAGGCGGAAACAAAGGATGCCCCTCCCTCTCTGGAAGCCAAAATGGCCAGCAAGGTTCTGGAACAGGTGCCGGGCGTCAAAAAGGTCATGGACGTGAAAAAAAAGGCGGATACGGTCAAGAACCTGCTCAAGTAGGCCATATCAACATGCAGAGCATCTCGTGCGAAATATCTGACAAAAACCCCCTGTCAAAAGAGATCGAAGCGATCCTCAAAACATGCAGGACGATCGCTGTGGTGGGACTTTCTCCAAAGGAATCCAGGGACAGCAACCGGGTGGCCCGATACCTGATGCAACACGGCTACGAGGTCGTCCCCGTCAATCCGGGGCAGAAGGAAATACTGGGGAAGACCTGTTACCGATCGCTCAGGGACATCCCGTTTCCGGTAGACATGGCCGACCTGTTCCTGAACCCGACCCGGGTTCCTCCGGTGGTAGATGAGGCCATCGCAATGGGGGTCCACGCCATATGGATGCAGTTGGGCGTCGTCCACAACGCCGCGGCCCGAAAGGCCAGGGAAGCAGGCATCCAGGTGGTCATGAACACGTGCATCATGAGGGAACATGAAAGGATGGTAAGCACCTTAAAATAAGCGGCTGTTCAGGAGACAAGAGCAATCATCTCGATCTCCACCCTGGCACCCAGCGGGAGGGCGGCCACCTGAAAGGCGCTGCGGGCCGGCGGATCCGATACAAAATATGCACCATATACCTCGTTGAACGCAGCAAAATCGTTGATATCGGCCAGGTACACGGTGGCCTTTACCACCATTGAAAAATCGGCCCCTGCGGCTTCCAGTACCGCCATCAAATTCTCCATAACCTGACGGGCCTGTTCCCGGATCCCTCCCTGTACGAGTTCGCCGGTGGCCGGATCGATCGCCACCTGACCCGAAGTAAACAGGTAGTCACCTGCCTGGATTGCCTGACTGTAAGGCCCTAATGCCTCGGGTGCCTTATCAGAACGAATCGTCTTTTTCATAACATCTTTTTCCTTCAGCTTACTTCCCTTTTCCCTTACAACGTACTCCTCGACAGCCATTTCAGCCAATTTATATTTCTGCACCTTCCCGCTCTTGGTCATGGGAAAGCCGGAGACGATTTTGAAATAGTGGGGCAACAGGCTCTCATCCACATAGTCCTTTGCATAAGCGGCCAGAGAGATCTCGGATACCTGTGATCCGTTTTTCAGTTTTACCCAGGCTGCCACCTCCTGGCCCTTTTCCGGGTGGGGGAAGCCGAAGACCTGGACCTCCGATACATCAGGGTGTTTGTAAATGGACGCTTCCACCTCCACCGGATAAATGTCGGTGCCGTTTCTGACAATCACATCTTTGAGGCGGCCGGTAATCTTGAAATAGCCATCCTCGTCCATATCCCCCAGGTCGCCGGTGTGAAACCATCCATCCCGGTCAACGGCCGAGGCCGTAGCGCCCGGCATCCTGTAGTATCCCTTCATCAGAAACCCTCTGGTGCACAGTTCTCCCTGGGTCCTTGGCGGAAGATCTTCCCCGGTGGCCGGGTCAACGATCTTGACCTCATTGCAGGCCAATGAGGTACCGATGGTCCCTACCCTCAGGTCAATGGAATCATCTGGACGGGTCATGGCGAGCCATGAAGACGCCTCGGTAATCCCGTATCCCACGGTGATATCTGAAACGCCCACATCTTCCACGAGCCGCTTCATCAACTCCATGGGGCAGGGGGCCCCGCCGACCGTCCCCTTTTTTACAGATCCCCATCTCTTTTTTCGAAACTCCGGATGATCCAGGAGTGCAATCAGCATTGAGGGGGAACCGTACACCGCCGTACACTGTTCCCCATGAATCGCCTTGAGTATCTTGGGAGGGTCAAACAGATCGCATGGTATAACCAGTGCGGCCCCCCTGATCAGCCCGGAAAGTGCGACACAGGTATTCCCAAACATGTGGAAGAGGGGGAAAAAAAGACACATCCGGTCCTGATGGCCAATCCCCTGGCGCTCGGTGGAAAAGATCGATTTATTGATCAGGCCCAGATGATCCAGCACCACCCCTTTGGGGTTTCCCGTCGTCCCCGAGGTATACATAATCGCCACGGGATCTTCAGGACGAACCCTCTTTTCCATTTCGGCGAATGCGGCCGTATCGGCATCCTCTCCCATGGCGGTCAGTTCGGTCCACGGGACGGTCTCCGGGAAGGTTTCATCCGCGATCACCACCACATTTTCAAGGGAATCGATCATATCCCTTGCACAAAGGACCGCATTCAGGCACTCCTCATCTTCCAGGGCCTTTGAGACAACAATTCCCCTGCATCCCGACTGCTGGAGGATAAATTGCAGGTCATCTCTCCCGACCCCCGGGTCCACAGGAACCGTTACGGCCCCCAACCTGCTGAGCGCCAGCATGGATATCAACCACTCCGGGACATTGGGGGCCCATATGGCCACCCGGTCCCCTGTCCGGATCCCCGTATACATGAACCCCTTTGCGGCGCGCCCCACTTCCCATGACAGGAGGGCATAATTGAACCGGACGCCCCGTTCTGTGTGGATAAGGGCATCGCGATCCCGGTATTTCTCAGAGATCTCCTCCAACATTCCCCATATGGTGCTTCTGACTGTTTCCATACATCACATCTCCTTTGGGTCCCAAGAGGAGCGCACGGTTTCTCCAACGCCCTGTCTCCGCTTTTCGCTATTCTATCTGCACCTTGCACCGTTACCCCTAAACCTTGCGCCTTGTGCCTAATGCCTTACGCCTTGTGCCTGACGCCTTGCGCCTTTTTTATATCACGGATGCCCAAATACAACAAGCACACAGTTGGACCTTGAAAACCCCCTGCGAACCATTATATATATGCGGTATAACCGTTCAGGGGTTCAAAGGTTCAGAGGTTCAAAGTTGCATTCCTGTCCCCGGATTCCGATTTTGATGCGTATTTTCAGGCGAAACCTACGAGAACGGGTCATACCAAAGCTGAAAATCGAAGCCCCATCGGACATTATTTGACAAAATCACCATGTTTTTCTAGGCCTCCGGGTCTTCAATCTCGTCTTTTTCCCTAACCCTGAACCCGTGAACCGCTACTATGCGGCGGCATTGAAAGGAGTTTTTTATACCCATGAGTCTCGTTACCCTCATCGGGGTCTCTCTTAACTTTTCTGAAAGGCAGATTTTCCGTGACATCGGGTTTCAGGTGGAACCGGGTGACAGAATCGGCCTGGTGGGCCGCAACGGATCCGGCAAAACGACCCTGCTGAGGATCATCGCAGGGGAAATCTCTCCTGACAGCGGAGATGTGAAAATCCCAAAGCGATTACGCATCGGCTACCTGCCACAAGACGTCCACGAAACCGTGTCAGGGCCTCTCCTCCAGGCCGTTCTCGAAGCCATCCCGGGCCGCGCAGACCTCGAAAACGAACTCAACGTCGCAGAGCAATCCCTGAGGACCCGGTCCGATGAAGAAGCGCAGGCCCGTTTAGGCAAACAGATCGCCGAGATTCACCAGGAGATAAACCGGTTGGAGCAGGAATTCCCCCGTCATGAAGCGGAAAAAATCCTCTTGGGTATCGGTTTCGGGACGGCCGATTTCACCCGATCCATTTCGTCACTGAGCGGGGGATGGAAGATGAGGGCCGCCCTGTCAACCCTCCTTTACCAGAAACCGGATGCCCTCCTCCTGGACGAACCCACCAATCACCTCGATATGCCCTCTGTCAGGTGGCTTGAGGCGTTTCTGCAGGGCTTTAAGGGGGCACTGATCCTTGTTTCCCACGACAGGGAATTTCTCAATCGACAGGTCAACCGCATCGTCTCTTTTGAAACGGAAGGGATGAGATCCTATAACGGTAATTATGACTTCTATCTCAAGGCCCGCGAGGAGGAGATACGATCGTTGGAGGCAAGGGCCAGAAACCAGGAACAGAAGATAAGAGATGCAGAGAGGTTTATTGAACGCTTTCGCTCCAAGGCCACCAAGGCGAGACAGGCCCAGAGCAAGATTAAATTGGTCAAAAAAATGGAATTGGTTGAGACCCGCCAAAAGGAGAAGACCATTCATTTTTCCTTTCCTGAAGTGGCGCGGAGCGGACGGGAAGTGGTGTCCATCGAGAGGGTGTCTAAACGGTTTGACGACAACATCCTCTATGAAGACCTCAACCTGAGGGTCTTGCGGGGAGAAAGAATTGCTATTATCGGCCCGAACGGCTGCGGGAAGACCACCTTGCTGCGGTTGGTGGCCGACGAAATGGAACCGAACCGGGGGACGATCTCATTGGGCCATGGGGTGAGTTTCGCCTATTTTGCCCAGCATCACTCGGACTGGCTCAATCCCCAAAACACGGTCATCGAAGAGGTCTACCAGGTCGTTCCCCATGCAACGGTCGGTTTTGTTCGGTCGGTTTGCGGCGCCTTTCTCTTCTCAGGGAACGATATCGACAAGACTATCGGGGTCCTTTCAGGGGGCGAAAGGGCCCGGGTCTCCCTTGCAAAGCTTCTAGTAAGACCGGGGAATTTCATGTTGATGGATGAACCCACCAACCATCTTGACATCGAATCCTCGGAGACCTTGATCCATGCATTGGAAGGGTATAGCGGGACATTGCTGTTTGTTTCTCACAATCAGTCTTTTGTCAACAGATTGGCGACAAAGATATGGGATATCAGGGAACGAGGGATCGTAGAATATCCGGGCACTTTACATGAATATTATGACCACCTCTTGAAAACCAAAACCGCCTTTGGGACCAGGGAGCGACATCTTGAAGATGAACCGGAGCCCGGTCCTTTGAAGGCCAAGGGAAACATCCAGCAGCGCCCAAACAAGAACAAATGCGATCGCAAGAAGGAAAAAAGGGAGAGGGCAAGAAAAAGGCAGATGATCCACGACACACTCAAACCGATCCAAAAGCGGCTTGAACGGGTGGAAGAGAGAATTGCCGCCCTTGAATCGAGACAGCAGCAGGTGGAAAAAATGCTTGCAGATCCGGTTACGTTTGGAGATAAAGGGATCAGCATGCCCCTCCTTGCCGAATACCGAGACATCCGCGACCAATTGGATAAGCGACTCCTTCAATGGGAGGAAACGCAGGATAAACTGGAATCCGCGAAACTGAAGTTGGAGGTGCAGGATTGATGA
>CAZACO010000038.1:0-14069 GCA_964483185.1 uncultured Desulfobacteraceae bacterium | reverse complement strand
CGGCTCTACGATGTCTTTGTTCATAATCTTCGGTGTCGCACTGTATTGGGCTCAAAACTCCTTCCCCCGGCCAGGGGTAAAAAGCCTATAATGGAGTCTATACAAATGCGACCCCGTTTTCAAGCTCAGAAAACTCTGTTGCAGATTTGCGTTCAAAAGACCCGGCATCTCTGGTATAGTGGTTACGGGTTACGGGTTACGGGTTACGGGTTTCGGGTTGCAGGCTTTTTCAATCGTCAATCGACAATCCAAGGGGTTGCAGGTTCCAGGGGTCCCCCCCTGAAGGCAGGGTCTTCAACCCGTAATGAGTATCCAGCATCCAGTTTCAAGTTTTCAATTTCCAGTATCCAGCACCCAGCTTCCAATCGCAGAAGGGACAATGACACATGTCGGTCACAGCCAACAGCAGACAGGTCCTGGCCGGTGACATTGGAGGGACCAAGACCCGTCTGGCCATCTATGGTCAAGGAAAAACCAGGCCGGTTGCCCGGGCCATGGCGTCCTATTCCAGCCGCGATGCATCAGATCTGGAGACTATTGTGGCACGGTTCCTTGAAAATCACCCGGAACCTGCAGACTGCGCGTGCTTTGCCATTGCCGGCCCTGTAATAGACGGGCGATGCAGGACCACCAATCTGCCCTGGCACGTCTCGGAATCTCAGATGAAGCGGCGTTTCGGGTGGGAGGTCCGGTTGGTCAATGATCTCGCGGCAACCGCCTTCGGCATCCCCCTCCTCCATAGCCGTGAACTGTTCGCCCTGAACAAGGCCAGGCCCCGGAAAGGAGAAAATATCGCCCTGGTAGCGCCGGGGACAGGCCTTGGCACCTCAGCCCTTATCTGTCACGGCGGAGAATATGTTCCGATCGCTTCCGAAGGCGGCCACGTTGATTTTGCCCCTGCCGACGAGACACAGGTGCTCCTCTGGAGGCACATGTACCGGCGTTATCGGCATGTCAGCATTGAGAGGATTGTATCCGGCATGGGGCTTTTAAACATCTTTTCCTTTCTCAAAGAAACCGGAAGGCATCGGGTTCCAGAATGGCTGGCCCGGAAGATTGAGACAGGCGATCCGGCCCGGACCATTACAGAGGCTGCCCTGCAGAAAAAGGAGCCTCTCTGCATGAAGGCCCTGGGCATGTTCACGGCCGTTTTGGGGTCCATCGCCGGGAACCTTGCCCTCACCGTTCTTGCCACCGGGGGCGTCTACTTAGGTGGGGGCATCCCTCCCAAGATCCTCCCCGCGCTGACGGACGGTGTATTCATGAACGCCTTTACCGACAAGGGGCGATTCAAGGCGCTTCTTGAAAAAATCCCCGTGCGCGTCATCCTCAATGACAAGGCCGCCATCTTAGGGGCGGCCCATTGGGCACTGACAAAAGACCGAGGAGACCTGATCCGATGACATCACGATCTCTGGAGCGACCTGGCCTCTTATTGATCCTCTTTTTCTGGATCTTTTCGAGCAGTACCCCGGCAACCGCCGGCATCCTCAAGATAGAGACAGAGACAACCGTGGAGGTTTCAGCCGATCGGCTCAGGACGAGCGTTACCTTTACCAACAGGGGGACGGCCCCCGCCTACAACCTCCAGGTTCATTTGGACGCCTTAGGCCGGCAGGAGGTCTCGCCGGTCATGGCACACCTCGATCCCGGGCAGTCAGAACGGGCCTTCTTTGAAAGAAAGATCAGAGGGGTCAGAAAAGGACGATACCCAATGACCGTTTGCGTTGATTTTCATGACGCCAATCAATACCCGTTTTCAGCCCTCTCAGGGATGACCTTCCATATCGGCGAGGCTGTCAACCCCAACCTGGCCGCCCTGACCCGGGACATGACCCTGGACAAGAGCGGGACGCTGCGGTTTGACGTCAAGAACCTCGGGTTCAAACCGGAAAAAATCATCGCAACCCTGGCCCTTCCCAAAGAATTTTCATCATCACAACCCAGGAGCACGTTCAAGATGGACCAGAGGTCTGAAAAGACCGTGGACTTCGATATCCGTAATTTCTCTGCCCTGCCGGGGGCCAGTTATCCGGTCTTTTGCTATTTTGAGTACGATTCGGAGGATATGCACCATACGGCGCTTGCCAGATCCCTTGTGACCGTTGCCAAGGATGAAAACCTGTTCCGCAGGTTCAGGTGGGTATGGATGACCCTGGCTGCCATCCTTGCCGCACTCCTCGTCGTCGTCATCATCAAAGAGCACCGGAAGAAATTGCGGGGGCACAATGAAAGTAATTTTCCACGGTGATGATTTTGGATTGACCTCGGGGGTCAACGAAGGGATCATTCAATCTTACAGGGAGGGCCTCCTTACCAGCGCCTCGCTCATGGCAGGCGGCGAGGCCGTCCAGGAAGCGATCTCCCTGGCTAAAGACAACCCGGGACTGGATATGGGCGTTCACCTGGTCCTCTGCGATGAACCGCCTGTTCTCCGGCCAGAGGATCTCTCATCGATACTTTCATCGGATTCTTGTTTTCCTTCAAGAAACCATCTCCTTAAAGCAATTGTTACCCGCAAGATCGATTACAGAGAAGTTGAAGCCGAGTGGAATGCCCAGGTGGAAAAGGTTCTGAATGCAGGGATCCAGATAAGCCACCTGGACAGCCACCAGTTTGTTCATCTCTTTCCGGGGCTTCTGGACGTGTGTCTCAACATCGTCAAAAAGCATGACATCCCCTTTGTCAGAGGCTCGATCAATGACCCGCCATCCATTGAGACCGGCGTCACGCGGTTCATCCAGTGGACCGGCCTCACCTTGTGGACACGATCCTTTGTATCCCGTTCACTCCCTTCCCATGCAAAGGTCCTCCCCTCGGTAGGATTTTTGGCGGCAGGCGGCAGGTTGAATAGAGACGCGCTCCTGAAAACCCTGGAAGCGCTCCGTTCAAAAAAATCCGCTCGTGCGGTCGAGGTCATCCTCCATCCCGGAACCGGCGATGCCCATACCTTTAATAAGTACCGTCACTGGGGCTACGACTGGAAAAAGGATCTCGATCTGCTCACAGACAGGGCACTCAAAAAGGACCTGGCCCTTCGAGGAATCAGAACCACTTCTTTTGGGAAAGAGCTATGATACAACCCAAAACCATACTGCTCATCAACCCCGACTGGACCGGGATCAGGAGACAGAAGCAGCCCCAGTTCAAGCGGATCTGGCAGCCCCTGGACCTGGCAACAGCGGCCGCCATGCTTGAAGAGGACGGCTTTTCCGTACAGATACTGGACAATAATATCGAGCACCTCTCTCCGCAGGCCATCGGCCAGCGGGCAGCCGGATGCGACAAGGTGTTTGTGACCTCCACGCCCTATGACCGCTGGCAGTGTCCCTCACTGGATATCGCGTTTTTCTTCCGCACCATTGAGGCGATCCCCCCGAAACGACTCTATATCATGGGCGCCCACGTAACGGAACGACCGGAGGCGATACTGGAGCGGAGCCGGGCCCGCCTGGCGATCCTCGGCGAACCGGAACAGACCATTTTGGAATTGGCCAGGCTGGACACCTCCCCCGAGATCCCACCGGATATCCCCGGCATCGCCTATTTCAAGGGCGGCCGGTTCATCCGCTCATCCCCGAGAGGGTTCATAGAGAACCTGGATCAACTCCCTTACCCGGCCTATCATCTCCTCGACATGGACCGCTACTATTATGAGTTCTTAGGGAGGGACTTTGCCATCATGGAAGGTTCGAGGGGATGCCCTCACAGGTGCAGTTTCTGCTACCTGGGGATGTACGGGAACCGTTTCAGGCAGAAAAGCCCTGGCCGTCTCGTAAATGAGGTGGCCTACGTCAGAGAACGATTCCACGTCAGAAACATCTACTTCATGGACCTTGAATTTGCCCTCAACCGGGGATTTGTCCGTTCATTCTGCGAGGCCCTGATCAGACAGGGGCTGAAGATAAGATGGTGCTGCCAGACACGGGTGACCGATGTGGACCGCGACCTCCTGAAATGGATGAAACAGGCCGGATGCCGCCTCATCCATTTCGGAGTGGAGGCCGGAAGCCCCCGCATCCTCAGCCGGACAGGAAAGGGGATCACGGTATCGGATTGTGTACAAGCCATCTCAATGGCTCACGAGAACGGGATACGAACGGCCCTCTTCATGAATTTCGGGTTCCCGGAAGAGACCCGGGCCGACATGGAAGCGACCATCAAACTGGCTATCCGGCTCAATCCCACCTATGCCGCCTTTCATCTGATCGTCCCTTTTCCCGGAACCAGGCTTGCCAGAGAGATCCATCTCGACCCCGAAGCGTTTCCCGCTCACCTGTATCCTCATTACAACTACGTCCATCATGATCTCAAGACATTGAAATCAATGCTTAGAAGGGCCTATCTGAGATTTTATCTCCGGCCTTCCTATCTCATACGTTCCATAAAGACCCATATGTTACCCGGATTCGATCAGGGAAAGCTGTTTCTGAGGCTGCTGAAAGGATGACGCATACCTGGCACATACGGGACTACCGGGAAGGGGACGAAGAACAGATCCTCAGGCTTCGTCAACGCGTCTTCGGAGATCTGGATCTCGTGCGTCTGAGGCCTTCCACCTGGCGCTGGCAGTTTCGCCATAATCCGGCGGGTGAGGCCTTCTGTGCCCTTGCCGAAGACCGTGGTCGGATTGTGGGCCAGTATGCCGTGATTCCCACCCGTTTTTCCGTGCATGGGAAAGAGATCCTATTCGCCTTGTCCTGCGATACCATGATCCATCCCGAGTATCGCAGACAGGGAATCTTCACCACCCTGGCCCGTGAGGTGTACCGGCGTATCGAATCGGAGCAGCGCATCACCACGGTCTGGGGCTTTCCCAACGAGGTGTCCCTTCCCGGATTCACCAGGCATCTGGACTGGCGCCTTCTCACGGTCTTTCCCCTGAGGGTTGTGCCCCTGAGGCCCCTTGCCATGCTTCGCCCTCTCCTGCCGATGGCGAAGAGATCCCCCCAAAAGCCTGGAAAGAGAAGGGCTGGTTTTCCCGAGGAGGGTTCAGGTTTGAGCGTGGCTTTCCCCGATTTTCCCGGCCTCCTGGTTGAACCCGTCCCGCTGGCAGCGGGATTCGACGAGGAGTTTGATGAGCTGTGGAACAGGAACCGGGGCCTGGCGCCTGTTATCCAGGTACGGGACGCCGCGTACCTCAACTGGCGTTACTTCGGTGCCCCCGAGTTCCGATACCGGCCATTTGCCGTCAGGTCCGATGGGAGGCTCTCGGGCTATCTGGTCATCAGGACCCTGACGCTCATGGGCCATTTTTTCGGGGTCCTGACCGATCTCTTCCCCTTCCCGGTCAGGGACCCCGTCACCACGAAACGGCTGTTCCGCTTTGCCCGGGATTACTGCAAGACTCAAGGCGCGGAATTCATGACGTGCCTTCTGTCCCGGGCAGATCCTTCCTTTTTCAAGGCCGTGGGGCTGAGGACGATCCCGGCCATCCTGAATCCCCGGAAATGGCATTTCGGCGCCCGATACACCCCCCATGAAAGCAATATCCTGGGCGACCTGTCAAACTGGCATCTTACCTATGGGGACACGGACATTGTGTAGGATTGATGATTGTCGATTGGAATTCGTAGGCCGTGCTACGGCTCAGACTCGCCACAAGAAAATAAAGTAAGCGTTCACATGGGCAAATCCCGCTGTAAAGCGGAAAACCTCTGAACCTTGAACCTCTGAACCCTGAACCGTCAGGATCTCAGAAGCCACAGGCGGAAGAGGTTGCCAAACTTGTAGACCCCTTCATGGATCAGGTTGAACCGGCTTTCACGAAGGTCCGTGCATTTGACCGGTATCTCCTTGAGCCTTTTTCCGTCCTGGCATGCCCAGCACACAATTTCGACGACATAAAAGGTCTTATCGTCCATAAAGGGGAGATATCTCTGCACAAGGGACTTTCGATATCCCTTTGCGGCAATCGAATAGTCGTGGAAATTGATCCGGAGCAGGACCTTGGCAAGCCGGATAAAGGAGATGCTGGCCAGCCTGCGGATCCATGCCCGCTTCTGGCTTCCGGTGATCTTGGAGCCGATCACCATGTCATGCTGATCGAGCAGACGGCAGGCCTCTGAAATAAAGCCGAGATGGATGGAAAGGTCCATGTCAACCGTTACGATCCGGTCATATCTGGCTAGGCCTACCCCTTCCTTGAATGCCCTCCCCACCCCCTTTTCGGAAAGATGAAAGAGGCGGATTTCAGGATATCGCTGACACAACTCACGCGCAATCTGGACGGTTCTGTCGGTTGAACCGTTGCTCCCGATGATAATCTCATATGGGATTTTCAGGGATGCAAGGTAGTCGCGCAATCGCCCGGTGTTTGAAGCCAGCAAGGCCTCCTCGTTGAATACCGGCACAAACACGGTCAATCCCTGTGGACACATCATCGCGTCTCTATCTCCTTGAGTCGATCCTTGGCAAACCGGGCCCACACCTCATCCGGAAATTCGTGCACCGTCTTTGAAAGGCATTCCCGGCCCTCATTGATCTTGCCCAGTTTCAAATAGCAGAGTCCCATGTGATAGAGTGCTTCTCCTGCCCTGCCGGTCTCGGGATAATCCTCAAGAAGCGACGCCAGCTCGCGTATCGTATCCTCCCACTTCTTTTCCCTGAAAGAGCACATGGCCATGTGATATGCGGCCTGATCCACAATCAGCGTCTGTGGAAACCGCTGAAGCACCTCTTTGAAATAGTGTCTGGCCGTTGAAAAATCTTCTTTGGTAAAGGACTGGATCCCTTTGTTATATGAAAGCACGGGAAACTCAGGGGATAAACGGATGAGGTAGAAGGCTCCTGCTATGCCCGCTATCCCGATGACTATCAGAACCCCCTTTAAACAGTAACGGTCAAACCACTGCGACATACGGCTCCGTACATTTGATACATCGCACAGGCTGACAAAAAGAATATACAGGATAGCAAGAGCAGTCATGGCCGCCCCCGCATAATCGGGCCATGTGCGGCCAAAATGTAGGCGTACCCTTGATGACGTGGGGTATATCAGCATAAATGCCGGAGAAACAAGATAAACACCGTCGGCGCCATCCACCTTCCAGTTGGGATGGTAGGAGACCTTGATCAGAAGCGGTTTCCCCGGCGAGGCCCCTTCTATAACGATCTCTTCCTCTCTGACGGTTTCCTTGAGCACGCCCTCTCCCGCTACCGGTTCCCGCGGGAGACGCCTGACATCGGGCGCCTCCATCACATGAAATCTGAGAAGATCCTTCTCCTCTACCCTGTCCTTGAACACAAGAGGGACAGCAAGGTCTCCTAATCGAAACCACTTGTAAAAGAGCCGTCTCCAGTCCCCTCTGGTAACCAGGACCGGCTTGTATCTGAGAGGCGCCACATATTTTCCGGATCCGCTCTGCAACGAATAGACCTCATAGGGGCCTGCCCTGTACCGGAACTCGAATCCCGGAGAGGCCTTTATCGCTTCCTTGGTTTCCGGCTCGGCAGCAATAATCTCCCGGACATTGAAGAGCCTCAGGTGTTCAATCCCTTTCCTGAGATTGAACCGGGAATAACAGTAATCAGGTATCGGCGTGGAGGACTTCTGGGAGATCTCGGACTGGAGATAAAAGATGAAGGGCACCGAGAGACTCCCCTGTATATAGACCCCCTCCAGGGTAGACCGGCCGGAAAAGAGGGGGAGCGACTCAAAGGCCCTGACCGTCCCGGCCCCCTGATGAATCATACTGTGCTCATAGACCACCCTGGGGTCCCCGGGCGTGCCTTTCAAAAACCGGTTGACCGACATGAACGGTTTCCACAACCGCCGGCTCTCGAACCCCATGTAGTTGGACCGGATCCAGTTCCTTATGAATGTCTCCCGGTCATCGACCCACAAAAACGTCAGCACAAGGGCCATCAGGGCCGACAGGACAGCCGCCTTCCTGTGGGAAGCGACCCGGAAGAATACCATGGCCCCTGCCACAACCAAGAAGAACTGGAGAAAGGGGAGGAACCGTATGTCAACGACGCCGATCTTGTATCCTATCCAGTAGAGTGCTACGCCGCAAAAGGCCGAGAACCAGAGATATGCCCACGATTTCAGGGCGATGGCATGGGGCGATCGCATATTTTTGAGTATCGCCCAGGCCCCACCCAAGATCCCTAAACCGATGAACGGGTACAGGATAACCGGAAAAATTTCCCTGCCGATCTGTTTAAGGTCAAAAAAAATCCAGAGGATGCTGAAACGGGTGGTATAGGGAAGAAATAAAAGAAGCGGAACCAGCCAGAAGGCCATCAGGAAAAACGCCACCATGTGAATGTGAAACAGGTTTTTGAGGTTATGGCCGATCTCCTTCCTGGTAAACATGAAAAAGACAGAGGTAAAAACGGCAAAGAGCAGGGTGTATCCGTGGCACAGGCCCACCATGGCAAGGAGGATGGAACAGCCCAGCCTGCCTTTTTGCTCTGTCATGGCGCGGTACAGCAGGCCCAGCCACAGGACCGCCATGGCAAACCCGAGGCTGTAACAGAACGTGCCGGCGAGGGTACTCGGGATGTTCCCTCCCCACATGGAATTCCCTTCCATGAAAAGAAACGGGAGGGTAAAAACAGCCCCCATCACCGGGACCGGGAAGGGGTGTCTCAACAGGCGAAAGAAGAGATAGGTGCAGATGGGGAGAAGAAAGGTCCCCAGGACGGTCACCAGCTTGAAAGAGATCTCTAACGGGATGACCCCCGACAGGAGGGCCATCAGCAGAAACGGGAGGGGGAAATAGTTCTGCAGCATCGGAAAGCCTGCAAGGTTTCCCTGGCACCAGCCGGATATCTTTCCCTCCGGCAGGAGATAGTCTCTCAGGTATTTTGCTGTATAGTAATGGGACCCGGTGTCCCCGCCCGTGGTGATGGTCCGTGAAAAGAGGAGGTGCGGCTCAAAATAACACAGAAGGAAGGCAAAAATAGCGCCGATCATGACCAGGTCTATCATGAGGGTCCTGTGCTGCCTCAGCCCTGAAAATGCCTCCTTCCAGATCACATTCGAGACCTCTGACCCGCCTCGCCCGTGTTCTTCAATTCGAGAGAACGGATCGCCTCATCCACATATTCATGGCCAAAGTGGGTCCCCCGGTAAAGACGCAAGGCCCGGGGCAGACACCGCAAGAAGGCAGACACCACCTCCGGTTCGAAGTGGCTCCCGCTATCCGCCTCTAAGATATGGACCACCTTTTGAAGCGGCATCCCATCGAATCCCATCGTTTCGCCGTTGCTGTATTTGGGATAATCCCGGCGGGATGTCAATGCGTCAAACACGTCGGCCACGGCTAAAATCTTTGAACCCAACGGGAGATCTTCCCCGGTCAACCCATACGGATAGCCACGGCCGTCTACTTTCTCGTGGTGATAGGCTGCCACGACCGGAACCTTGCGGAGGTGTTTGGGAAAGTGAAATTTCTCAAGAATGGAACAGGTCTTGGCCGGATGGTCGTTCATCTCGGCCCGCTCTTCCGGGGTAAACGGACCGTCCTTGAGCAGGACCCTGTCCTTTATGCCGATCTTCCCGATGTCATGCAACAGGCCCGCATACTTGATCACCACCTGTTCATCTTTACTGAGATCCATCTCCTGCGCAATCAGCAAGGCGTACTCGGTCACGCGCTGTGAATGTCCGGCAGTTAACGGGTGTTTGGCGTCCACGGTTGCTGCCAGGGTCCGCATGGCCCCCTCGAAAGAGGCTTCCAACTCCTCCATAAGGAAGGAATTCTCCAGGGCGATGCCTGCTGATGAGGCAAGGGACATCAACAGATCGGCGTCGCTCTCGTCAAAGCGTCCTCTAGCGGTCTTGTTGATCACCTGAATCACGGCGATCCGATCTCCCGAGCGATTGATGATCGGCACGCAGAGCACAGACCGGGTGCGGAAGTTGTTCTTGAGGTCAAAGCTCCGGTCAAAATAGGGGAGTTCCCAGGCGTCGACCACATTGACGGCCTCGCCGGTCTCAGCGACCCGGCCGCTGATCCCATGCCCTAAAGGGAGGCGGATCTCGTCCACTTTCTCAGCAACTTTGGTCCAGACCTCTCCCTGGTCCCAGTCGATGATATAGAGGCTGGTCCGTTCGGCCCCCATCACCTCGGTCACCTTGCTGATAATCAGGGGAAAGAGGCGGTCAAAATCGAGTTCCGAACTCAGGTCCCTGGCCACACTGAGCACGGTAGACAGCTTTTCGTTGAGACGGGTCTGTTCCTCCAGGAGCGCCATGTTTTCCCGGGTCAGGCTCCGTTCCTTCAAAACCCGGGCAAGTTTGGTCTGCAGCTCCTCCTGGGTAAACGGCTTCGTGATAAAATCCTGTGCCCCGGCCTCCATCACCTGGTCGTAAGCGTATTCACTTTCATACCCGGTGATGATAATAAAGGGCGTATCGGTCCGTATCTTCCGTGCCTCGGCCATGACCTGCAGACCATCCATCCCCGGCATACGGATATCGCACAGGACAATGTCGAAGCGTTCTTTCCGGATAAGCTCCAGGGCCTCAACTCCGTCAGGCGCTTCCTCACAAGGGTAGCCGAGATCCTCGAGCACGCCCCTGATGATCTTCCTGATTAAAGGATCATCATCTACCACAAGCATTGCCTTCTTATCGGTCATGAGCGGCCTCCCCATGCAGAACTCCTCAACAGGTTGAGTCTTGAATGGGTTGTATCACAGGACAAAACGCGTTTCTTCTTTCCCAAGTTTGATGAATTCGTAAAAAGTCAAAATCTCGCGCAAAGGCGCAAAGTTAACTTGTTAATATTAAAAGATCTTTTCTTGGCGTTCTTGGCCTCCGGCCCATAGGGCCTGAACGCTAACCGATCCCACAATTTTTCGAGATGTTACCTATCCGCCAAGGATGACAACACCCCTAATGTTTATTTCTGCAACGGCCTGTTTGGCCCTCTGTGCCTTATGTTTACGCCAACAGAAACCGCGTTTCAATTAAAAAATTGAAGCCCCACCGGTCGTATGCTATATACTGTGCGGGTCTACGGGCCATACCGCCTGCCGCTTCTGTCGTCAAATCACCCTGGGAGACCTTTGAAAAATGTTCAATTTTGGTCAAGATCAAGGAAGGCGAGAATTTTAACCACAGGAATATACTGAATATTTCGAGGATTGAAATTTGAGCCTGACGCCGATATTGGCCAAAAGGGGGCGTTATGCAAAGGTCTCCCTGGAACAAACAGGCGAGGCCAACCCCTTATCGAGGATGCCATGGTCAAGAAAGCGCTTTTTTCGCTCATCGTCGGCATGTTAACCTTTTGCCTAATCTATTTTATTTCCACCCGTACGACGTTTTTTACCAGCATGGAACGAAGCCTGTTGGATGGATTCTATTACATGCGAGAACCGGGCGTCAATAGAAGCAACCGGCTGGTATCCAATCGGGTGATCCTCTTAGGCTACGATGAAAAATCCCTTGCCGCCATCGGCAAATGGCCGTGGAAGCGTTACGTCCACGCGGAATTTCTCGATAAAATAGAACTGTTTTCCCCTGAAACTGTCATGTTTGATATCATGTTCATTAAGCCGGAATCGATTCCCCGGTTTTTGTCAGAAAAAGCAAATCTCAACCCTGAGACCAGACATGAGGTGGAAAGGGCTTTTGTAAAGATGGATAACGAATTTACAAAGGCCCTCAAAAAGTACGACAATGTCTATGTGGACCTGCAATTGGTAGAAACGCCCCGGCCCAAGCTGCCGGAAGATTACCAGAATCGAATCCTGTTCAACGAATCGATTCTCCATCATTATTCCCAACCTGTCAGGGACAACAGGGGCGTCATTACATTTCATTCCCTCGAGCCCATTATCGACGATTATGTGAAGAATGCCCATCCCGTCGCCATCAACGTTATACAGGACGACGACGGGGTCATACGATACTTTCCCCTTTATTATACCTATCAGATGAAGAATGGCTCCTATCGAAACATCTTCACGGTGGCTCTCTCTCTCCTCCAGAGGTATTATTATGTGGAACGGGGCGACGTCATCATAGGACCCCGCAAGGTGGTCCTGAAGTCTGCCAAGGTCCCGATTCTCAACAAGAGTACGGACCAGGAAAGGGTTTCGGTTCACGATTTTGAAGAGATTGCCGATCGAATCAAGAATCCGGATCCACCTGAGAGGTATCGCTACAACAAAAACCTGTACAACTTCTTAATCAGCCAGATTATCTTAGACCCCCAAGATGAGGAGAAGCTACCCTATTTTCCCCTTCGACTGCTCAAAAGAGAGGACAACACCCTTGAAATCCTGGACGGTTGGGAAATCTATGATGCTGCACGGCGTGTCCGCTCAAAAAAAATTGACGCCATTTTCTGCAGAGAAAAAGATATCGAGATTGAAACACCCGTGAGAGGCCTTTTCCGTATCAACTACGCCGGAAGTGAAAAGCGCTTTTTTCTCGATCGTGATACAGGCAAACTGCAAATTCACTACACCAACCCCACCGGGAGCTATGTAGATGTCTATGCCCTTGATCACTTGCCCGACCTCCCGACGCTAAACAATTCCGGGGAGATCCAGCAGGGATATGAAACCATTGCCCTCGAGAAATGGTTTCGCGCTTTGTGCGAGAAAAAATCCAACGAAATCTACGGGAAGGCAAGAGAGGAATTAGGAAATGAGGTAGACGACGAGGCCCGGCTGCGAGAGTACATGAACCAGCATCCTGAACTCGGTAAGTATTTTTTCTACTACCTTTTCTTTGTAAACGTCGATGCAGGGCCCGGAATGCTTAGCCGCCTCATTGAGATCTATCCCGACTTTGGAGAAGAGATCGGCCAGGCCCCGGCCTACTTCCTGAATGAGAAACAGATCCTCCTTTCTCTTTCGGAAGCGTATCGGCAGCAGTTTGACAGGTATTACGGAAAATTCATCTTTACGGGTGCGACCGCTACCGGCCTCGGCGACGTCCGCCAGACCCCCTATGGCGCCATGGCCGGCGTCAACGTCATCATGAACGCCTTCAGTACGGTGGTAACGCAAAACCCTCTCCGGACCTCATCAGACGTCCCTCATCTCGATTTTTTGCTCCTTTTAGGCATCTCCCTTTTGTGCGGCCTCTTTTACGGGTTGACCAATATCCGGATCAGCGCGATTATTTTCGTCCTGCTCTTCTTAGGCACCTTTGGAGCGGCCCTGGCCCTTTTCTGGTCACAGTCCCTGTTCCTAAAAACAACGCCGCTCCTCTTTTCCAACGCGATCATTTTTGTGAGCATCATCGTATTCAAGGTCCTGACAGAGGAGAAAGACAAGAAATTCCTCAAGGCCACCTTTTCAAGTTACCTTGCCCCCGAGCTGATCGACGAAATGTACCAGAGCAAGACCATACCCGCACTCGGCGGGGAAGCCAGACGTGTTACGGCTTTCTTCACCGACATCCAGGGATTTTCCACCTTTTCGGAAAAACTCACTGCCCACCAGTTGGTGGAACTCCTTAACGAGTATCTCTCCAATATGACAGACATCCTGATCAGCGAAAAGGGGACCCTGGACAAATATGAAGGGGATGCCATCGTCGCCTTTTTCGGAGCCCCCATGGAGATCCCGGATCACGCATTGAGGGCCTGCCGGGTTGCCGTGGCCATGCAAAACAGGCTTCTCCAACTGTGCGAACAATGGCGCAATGAAAAACAAAAGCCCGACGAACCCGATCGCAACACCAAGGGCCTGCCCCCCGAAGAGTGGGAACCCGGTGACAAGTGGCCCAAGATTGTTCACCAGATGAAGATGCGGATCGGCATCAATACCGGAGAGATCGTCGTGGGCAACATGGGAAGCGCCATGCGTATGAACTATACCATGATGGGCGACCCGGTCAACCTGGCCGCCCGCCTGGAGGCAGCCGGAAAGCAGTACGGGGTGTACACGATGGTGAGCGAAAACACATTAGCGTTTGAATTTACAAATGAAACCGGTGAAAAGGTGAGGGTCAGCGACATGATTGAGGGCCGCTTTATCGACACCGTTGCCGTGGTCGGCAAATCCGAACCGGTCAGGGTTTACGAGGTATGGGCCATGAAGGGAGAACTCACCACCACAGAGCGGGATCTCGTGAAAATCTTTGATGAGGCCTG
>CAZACO010000037.1:8775-14076 GCA_964483185.1 uncultured Desulfobacteraceae bacterium | reverse complement strand
AGGGGAGATGAAATTGAAGTCGTCAACATCCCATTTAGCAAAGTGGAAGCTGAATGGGGAGAAGAAGATGAGAAGCAAACAGCAGGTCAATGGCTAGCGTATGCACGACAATACGGTCCTTCACTAAAACTCATACTTGGGGTTATATTTCTGGTTTTCATATTTCTGTTTGTGGTGAAGCCGTTGCTTCGGTGGCTGACTTCCAGCACGGGCGCGAAACAGGGGATGCTGGTGCAGCTCCCCAAAACCCTTTCGGAAATGGAAAGTGAGTATGGCGGAAGTTCGTCCAACAAAGATGAGGCTGTAAAATTGATCGCCTCGGACGAAGAGAATTCTTTGAAGTTGGTGCGTGAATGGTTGAGCGAGGAGAAGGCGTAGATGATTCCAGATTCAATTCCTTTAATCAGTTCCAACCTGTGAAGGGCAAAAACATATGGACGCAAGGAATTTGCCAGGTTCTATCAAGGCGGCTATTCTTATTCAGTCTGCCGGGAAGGTGATGTCAGAAAGGATTCTGAACAGGCTCGAACAGCAGGAAAGAAAGCTGGTAACGGACTACCTCGCCCAGATGGGAAAGATTTCCCCTGACCTGGTGGAAAGGGTCGCAGAGGAGTTCCTCCAGCGTTCACAGCGGTGGAAAACGCCACAGCTTGGAAGGCCTCACGTCCCGAACGTGCCAGAAGCAGAAGAAGAGACTCCGTTTATTAAACGTGTAAAGAAGAAGCCTAAAAAGGTCTCTGACCTTTCGGCCTTGCAATCCTTAGAAGCCGGTCATCTCCTTGAATTGGTGAGAGGGGAACACCCTCAAACGACCGCCATGCTTCTGGTACATGTCAATCCGTCAGTGGCCAGTTCGGTCTTGGCTAATTTGCCAGATGAAATCAAGGCCGATGTAGGGAGAAGGATAGCAACTCTGGATAAGGTTGGAGCAGGGATGTTAGATGAGATCGGGAAGATCTTTGATGATGTATTGCAAGAAAACGAGGATTCGGTGATGCACGTGAAAGGCGGGACCGAACTGGTGGCTGAAATATTGAATCAAGTCGATGGCATGTCCACCGAAGTGATCTTAGAGGAAATCGAAAATTTTAGCACGGAACTGGCAGCGCAAATCAAACAGAGAATGTTTATATTTGAAGACTTGATACTCGTCGATAACAAGGGCCTGCAAAAGGTGTTGAGGAAAGTGGAGTCCAAAGAGCTGGCAATTTCTCTGAAGGCTGCTTCTGATGAAGTGAAAGAGAAAATCTTTTCGAATATGTCTGAACGGGCAGCGCAGATGGTTGCAGAGGAGATCGAAGTGCTGGGGGCTGTCAGGATGAAGGACGTGGAAGATGCTCAGTATGCCATAACAAGAATAATTCAAGAGATGGAAGCACAAGGGGAAGTTGTTATCGCGGGACGGAAAGGAGAACAGCTCATTGTATAAAACCGGAAACGACCATCGGCCGGTTCATGAAGTGGGACCGGGTTTTTACCTTTTTCCCAGCCTGCCGATCACCGAAAAGCAGAACTCCGAGACTGCAGATAAACGCGGGTTCAGGCGATTCGGCTTTGGGAGCAAGGCCGCTGCCGCACCAGAGTTCTCTGCCACATTTGATACAGCTCAAGGCATCGCCTCAGACGCCAAGGGTCGTGCTGACTCTGTTGGGACACAGGCAGATGAGATTCGTGAACAGGCCTATGCAAAAGGATTTGTTGAAGGGCAGAAAGTTGGCGTGGAAGCTCAAAAGGAGAAATTCAAAGAGGCCCTGGCGACCCTCCACATGGCTATGTTGGAACTGGACTCTGCAAAAACCGAACTCTACCACGATGCTGAAAAGCAGGCAGTGGAACTCGGGCTAATGATAGCTAAGAAAATTGTATGTCGTGAAATTTCCATTGACAAAAGTGCTATTTTTCGAGTGTTGAAGGAAGCGCTCAAGAAGGTCAGCGATCAAAGAGAAATACATATCAAGATCCATCCCTCCGACCTGCAGCTCATAAACGACGCTGAATTTGATGTGTCCAGCCTGAGTAAGGGCAAGGGAAATGTAATCCTTGAATCTGCTAATGCTATTTGCAGGGGTGAATGTGTTATCGAGACCAATTTTGGCATTATTGATGCCAGGATTGAAAGCCAGCTTGAGGCTGTAGAGGAGTCGTTGATGCTTGCGCTTCAAAATTCGGCGACAGTGAGCTAAACGGTCAGAACATGACATCATTGAACCTGGAAAAATATTTTTCGGTCATAGACTCCATAAGTCCCATAGCAGAAATCGGAAGGGTGACAAAGGTTGTGGGTTTTATCGCAGAGGCGGAAGGTCCTGCATGCAGACTGGGAGGGGTCTGTGATATTTACCTTAAGGGGAATGAGAGGAAAGTAAAGGCCGAGATTGTAGGGTTCAGGGAAAAAAGGGTCCTGTTAATGCCGTTTGGCGAAATCAGAGGGATTGCACCCGGGAGCCGCGTCGTGGCCAAAGAACAAAGGGCAGTTATTGGCGTAGGAGACGGATTCTTAGGGAGGGTCATTGATGGGCTTGGGAACCCCATTGATGGAAAGGGGCCTATCGCAACAAAGGTCGTGTACCCCATTTATGCAAAACCGATGAACCCCTTTTTGAGAAAACGGATTCATCAACCTTTAGATCTCGGGATCAGGGCTATCAATGGCGTGCTGGCCATAGGGTGTGGCCAAAGGATAGGCATCTTCGCAGGGTCCGGCGTTGGAAAGAGTGTTTTGCTGGGCATGATTGCACGAAACACGAATGCAGATGTAAATGTCATTGCATTGATAGGAGAAAGAGGAAGAGAGCTGAATGAGTTTATCGAAAAAGAACTGGGTGATGAGGGTCTGAAAAGATCTGTTGTGGTTGTAGCCACTTCCGACAGCCCGCCTCTCATCAGGATGAGAGGCATTTTCGTTGCCACAGCCATTGCAGAATATTTCCGCGATGTTGGGAAACATGTAATGCTCATGATGGATTCGGTAACCCGATTCGCCATGGCACAGAGGGAAGTGGGACTTGCTGTCGGGGAGCCGCCGACCACCAAGGGTTACACCCCGTCTGTTTTTACCCTGCTGCCGCAGATCTTGGAGAGGGCTGGGACCTGTTCCGGTTCGGGCACCATTACGGGGTTGTATACGGTGTTAGTGGAAGGCGATGACATGAACGAACCGATTGCGGATGCTGTCAGGGCCATTCTGGATGGGCATATTGTCTTATCAAGGGAACTCTCTGCACAGAACCATTATCCTGCCATTGATGTCTTGAGCAGTGTCAGCAGGCTGATGAGTGATATCTCAGGCCAGGAGCACAAGGAATCGGCCGGCCGTCTGAAAGAAGTTCTGGCAACATACAGAAAGGCTGAAGATCTTATAAACATTGGCGCATATGCTGCGGGCAGCAACCCGAAGATCGATTATGCCATTAAAATGATCGACCCGGTAAATGCATACCTCAGACAGGGGATTGAAGAAGAAGAAGGGCTTGAAGACAGTATTCAGAAGCTGTGTGCCATGTTTAGGGATTCCTCAAATTAGTAAAACGGACCTCTTTGCTCATCAAATCACACCCAATATGAGATATAAGCCCTATCACCCTCTTTTCCTTCGTGGTCTTCGTGGTAAAAAAGAGAGGTTTTCTGTTTAACTGCTAGACCACTTAACGAGGCCTGTATTACTGGCGACGGCGGGGTAAAATGTACCGATTCAGCTTGGAAACAGTTCTGAGTCATCGAAAACATATAGAAGAGGCATTGCAAAAGGCGTTTGTGAAAACGAAAAATGAACTCTTCATGGCGGAAGAAAAGCTGGCGGGGCTTGAGGAGATCAGAAAGAGGAATCTGGTGGAGTTACAAGAGAAACAGAGAGATGGCACCACTGTTTCGGGGATTATGTTATACGAGAATTATATCAAGCAAGTTTCCATAGAACTTGAGCAACAGAACCATAGGGTTATTGAACTGGAGGATCACGTTCGTCAGAAGCGAAGTGAGCTGATTGAAGCCATGAAGCGCCGAAAGACCCTGGATAGACTCAAGGAAAAGGAATGGGAAACTTACAGAAACGAATTGGAGGGGAAAGAACGGCTCTTCATGAGTGAAATTGCAATCAGCGGATTCAATATGAGAGAACGGGCGCAACAAAAATAGATTCTGCCTATCCTTTAAGGACGATCTGCCTCAAGAACCACCTCCCTTTTTTATCTCCTGGAGCATCGGATTATCCGAAACCCCGGCTGTCTACCATCATAGATAAGGCCTACCTGTGGAACCCTACGTTCCATTATCCAACCCAAAGACAAGCGGATTCGATCCGGCAAAAGTTTACCGCGCAAGGGCATCTTTTGCCGGAAAATCGTTCTCCTCGCAAAGCCAACAGGCATGAAACGGGCGAAGACAAAGAACGGAATATGGAAGTGGATCAATAAAAGCCCTTTTCATTACAATGTGTTATGGTATGGCAGGGCGATCAAGAGGAACTGCTCATCATAAGCGGACAGGCCAAGAATAGGAGTTTGGCACCGAGGTTGCAATAACGGATCGATAACAATCACAACTTTCCGCCAGGGGCAGAGGTAACTGAAATCATGCTGACAGATTTTTTTCTTGTTACAGAGCAAGATAGTATGCCTTTCGAAAGTCTAAGGTATAAAAGAGGGAAGATCGGTGACATGCCCGAAAACCTACATACGGGTGATGAGACACTCAGTGAAGAGACGGATTTCTATTCTACCTTTCTGGAAGTCTCTCACTACAGAGATTCGGGTTCCTCGGAAACAGCCAGGCAAGTAGACCCAAAAAGGCCGCAGGACGATGATATCGTTGGCAGGCCATCGGAGATCAATAATGGAGCGGATACCAAGCGAACCGCTGACGAAAAAGAGATTTCTGTGCCCGCCTGGAAAGCGTCAGATCAACTGCCTGGGAAAGAAGGAGAACTTCTCGATAAACCGGGAACCCTCAAGGGACTGAATTCAGAAAAAGTGGAAATGACAGGACAGCCCACATCGGCTGACAAAGGGAACCCAAAAGGATATCCGGGTGCTATCGATCATAATAAAGCAGGTGGGGGCGCCAATCCCATGGAGCCGGTTTCATCCGGGAAGACGGACGGCAGGGACCGTGCGGAGACTGGGAAGAATGAACGCTCTGATCTGAAAATGGTGATGGCCGGGGCAAAAGAAAAGGGAACGGCAGGACCTGCCGGTGAGCCGGCCTCATCCGGGAAGACGGATGGCAGGGACCGTGCGGAGACTGGTAAAAATGAACGCTCTGATCTGAAAATGGTGATGGCCGGGGCAAAAGAAAAGGGAACGG
>CAZACO010000037.1:6689-8675 GCA_964483185.1 uncultured Desulfobacteraceae bacterium | reverse complement strand
CAGGACCTGCCGGTGAGCAGGCCTCATCCAGAAGGATCGACGGTCAGGCCAGTGCAGAGACTGGGAAGAACGGTGGCGCCGGGTCAAGGGGAGTCTCCGGTGCGCATGCAGTCGGGTTGCCTGATCAGGGAAGAGAACAGGCGTCGGTGAAGACGGATCCAGGTGAAGCCTTGTCTCGGAGGGAAGGATTAAGACCCCGGGGAGCATTCCCTGCTTCTCTAAGGGAACTTCCGTTCAAATCAAGTCAGACTGATTTGAGACCCAAGACGGTTGTTGATAAAGGCAAACAAACTGAGAATGGCCGTCGGGGGAAAAAGGTGTCGCGGTTCGATTTTACCCGAGACGGCCGGGACAGAAGTGGCTCTTCCAAAACTAAGGCCGAGGAGCAGGCGGTTGAAACGACGCGGGAAAAAAGGGAAAATGCATTTTCTGCAATCAAACTCGCAGGCAGGGCATCACGTCATGCCAGTGAACACGGTTTCGATCGGAACGCCCCAAAGCCTGAAACAAACATCGCAGATAATCCTACGTTTACTGCAAGCAACACGTCCTCATCCACCAAAACACCCGGGAGGATCTCTCATTTTGGGGAGATGGAAATGGTCAGGCGCTCGTTTGAGGAAAACGGGTTAAGGCAACTTGTTGAGAAGGCGGCCCTCAATTTAAAGAACGGCCGGCAGGAATTCAGGATTGAGCTGAAACCGGAACTCCTGGGTCAGGTCAAGCTTCAGGTATCCACCGAGAATCACCAGGTAACCATCAGAATTCTGACCGAACTCCCTGTGGCCAAAGAGTTGATCGAAAATAATATCCATCAGCTCAAGGCCGACCTTCAGGGCCACGGGCTGGAAATTGACAAGTTTGAGGTCTCCCTTTCCCAGGGTTCAGATAAGAACGGGGTGAAGCATGATTTTTCTGAGTCAAAAAAGATGAAAAAGGGCTTTCTACAAGAAGAGGCTTCCAGATCAGCATCATCAACCCTCGATATGGAAAAAGAAGATTGGGGGCGACATCCGAGGTCGAGCAATGGTGCCATAAATCTGTTCGCATGACAGAAAAATTCTCTCACGCGGGCATGAACACCATTGGCCATATGAATCCGAAGTGAGCAAAGAGAGAACGTTTAAGAGAGGAGATGAATAAATATGCCTGTTTCAGCAATCTCAAGCGTAGCAGCGAAAAACAGCAGCTCTACTTACAATGTAGGCGGTGAGCTTGGCAAAGATGAATTCATGAAACTGCTCGTCACGCAGCTTCAGGCCCAAGATCCGCTTAACCCGATGGACAGTTCCGAGTTCATTTCACAGCTTGCCCAGTTCAGCTCACTGGAACAACTCCAGAATATCAATGACAAGTTAGATGATTTGACTGCAAAGCTTTCAGGCGCGGCAAACCTGATAGACTGTGAAGTAGAGGCCCTGGGTACGCTTGTAACAGTTGAGGGAGGCGTCCCGGACGATTTCCATTTTGAACTAACGTCCGACGCCAAGGAGGTTTTTGCCTCCATCAGTGATTCTAACGGGATCTATGTGAGAACCCTCCAGCTCGGCCCCTTGAGCGCAGGAAAACAGACCATAACGTGGGATGGCGCAGATGACAACGGAAACCTGGTTCCTGATGGCAAGTATACGGTCAATATTCAGGCCGTGGGCACAGATGGCCGGGTGGTTGAAGCCACCTCCCTTATCAGGGGAAAAGTTACCGGTGCGACCTTTGAGGATGGAATGACGAACCTGCTGATCGGGAATAATGAAATTCCATTGGATAGCGTAATCAAAATTACCCGAGTGCACCAGGATGGCGATTAGAGTTAAGAACCAGTAAAGGCATGCAGCAAGGGCCGCCTATAGGCTGGCTTCATATAAAGAAATGTAAAGCAAAGTATAAGGCAAAGGAGGTACAGGCAATGATAAAATCGCTATTCTCTGGCATTACGGCATTGCAGGCCAATACAGAGGCAATGGGCGTTATAGGGGACAACATCGC
>CAZACO010000037.1:0-6679 GCA_964483185.1 uncultured Desulfobacteraceae bacterium | reverse complement strand
TGTAAGCACCACCGGCTTTAAAAACACCCGGATGGATTTTGCAAACCTCCTCAACCAGTCTGTGGGAGGATATGGCGGACAGGAGGTGGGTAGCGGCGTCAAGGTGGCCAAAGTGAGTCGTGACTGGACCCAGGGCTCTATTCAAACCACGACAAACGTCACGGACCTCGCGATCAACGGGACCGGCTTTTTTGTGGTGTCGGACGGAACCAATGAATACTACACGAGGGCGGGAACATTTCATTTTGACAAGGAAGGAACCCTGGTGGACTCCAATGGTTACAAAGTTCAGGGTGATGGCGGAGACATCACTATTGATACCACCGCGGCCTCGGCCATCTCAATATCCAGTTCGGGCGTGATCTACGACTCAACAGGAACCACACAGGCGACCATTGCGTTGGCGACGTTTCCATGCAACTGGGGGCTGGCGGCCATGGGCAGAAACCTGTACACGACCACAAACGCATCGGGTTCCGCTACCAAGGGGGCGCCTGCAAGTGGAGGCAGAGGAATCATCGGCTCCTTTTCACTGGAGATGTCTAATGTGGACCTGGCCACGGAGTTTGGGAGGATGATAACCACGCAGCGATCCTTCCAGGCCGCTGCCAAGGTTATCACCGCAAGCGATGAGGTGCTGCAGCAACTGCTCGGCATGAAACGGTAACCATAAAAAGTAATCGATAGCCTAATTGAGAGGAGTTCGTGCCTTTCAACTGAGGAGGAATAATCATGATAGAAGTAACACGCTTAGATAATACCCCGATGGTGGTCAATGTCGAGATGATACGGTCTTTCCGCGCAACGCCGGATACGGTTATCACCTTTACCACCAATGACAGAATGATGGTAAAGGAACCGGTTGAAGAGATTTCCAAAAGGATCCTGGCGTATCAGTGTGCAATCCACAGTGGCGTCGGTCGTTTATACGATGGCCACAATGCGGAAAATGGATCGTGACAAATCTGTGGCGCCCTCTTTATAAATAGGAAGGCGTCACATTCACCGTTCAAAATCGGGAAGGTGTTCAGGAGCGCCGGCGATATTTCGTCGGTAAATCAAGGGCCTTCCCTCTGCCGGCCCCGGTGAAGCGGTGTTGCGTGCAGAAACGTCAATCCAATGACAAATGTCAAAGAAATTTGACTCAAGGTCTGCTTCAGGGGATACTGACGTCTCCCCGATTGCTACTGTCTGTGCATTTCCTCCCTTGCAGAGCAAGGGCTTCCATCCGGATGAGGATATTCGTGCTTATCTGAAGATGGTGCGCATATTTCTTCGCCGATTCCCTTCAGGGACCCCAAAAAACTCCAAAGACTTCCACTTTTCCAGTCCTTATTCGTCTCACTATAATCTTCTAAGTGTTCCCAACCCGGATAAACCGGGACTCAACTGGGATTTTACCGCGAAGCACACGAAGGGCGCTAAAAATGAGTTTCTTAATAGCGTGATGATCTCTTTCTGATCTTTGTGGTGAACAAGTTCCTGCACATTTTAAGCAGAAATTTAATCATAAGGTACCAAAATTGCGTGACATTTCAGAACTGAAAGCGCCACCGCAGTTTGGGCCGGTCAGACTGCCTTGGCAGGGATGCTCAAATTCATGGCACGATGCTTGCTTAATCCTCTTGCGTAATCAAGTTACAAAGGAGGATATCAGGTGGATGTCGCTACGCTTGCCGGCGTCTTTTTTTCCGGGGTGCTGGTAATCAGTGCAATTCTGACGGGCGGTTCCGGGGTTTGGTTCATCAGTGTGCCGTCCATGATGATCGTCGGTGGGGGGACCATGGGCGCTACGCTTCTCAGTTACCCCCTTGCGCAGATCCTGGGCGTATTCAAAATCGTTATGAATGTCTTTTTTCATCGGTCCCAGTCAGCCGACAAGATTATCAATATGATGATCGATTTTGGAAAACTCGCCCGAAAAGAGGGAATCCTCTCATTTGAATCAAAGCTAAAGGATATCGACGACCCCTTTTTTGCGAAAGGATTGGAATTGGCAATAGACGGGGTCGAATCGCAGTCAATAAAAAACGTCCTCACCATCGAGATATCATATGTGGAGGAGCGCCACGCGCTGGGCGCCGAGATATTTACCAGTATGGGCGCATATGCCCCGGCAGTCGGCATGCTGGGAACCATTATCGGTTTGGTCCAGATGCTCATGCAGATGAAGGATCCCAGTTCGATAGGGGCCCCAATGGCGGTTGCCCTGTTGACCACCTTTTATGGAACCCTCCTGGCAAACCTGCTCTTCCTGCCCATTGCAGCCAAATTGAAGACGAGGAGCAGGGAAGAGATTTTTCTGAAGGAATTAGTGGTGGAAGGGATTATGTCAATCCAGTCTGGCGACAACCATCGGGTAATAGAGCAAAAGCTCAAGGCCTTTCTTCCAAGGAGCAAAAAGGTGTCTGTCAGTGAAAACCCAGCAGAACCGGAAAGAGAATAAAGGCGGAGGGGACACGGACAATGGACGGAGAGGGAAGAAAAAACAGAACAGGGTCAGGCGGGGTTTCTGCATCGGGATGGGAAGTCGTCTATACCGGATTCGTTCTAATTATGCTCTGCTTTTTCATTATGTTATGTTCATTTTCGACCATTGAAAAGTCAAAGGTGGAGCACTTTGTCGCCTCCTTTTCCCGGGCCGTGAGTGTCTTACCAGGAGGCGTCAAGGTGCGGCCCGGGGAACAGGCCCGCTATTCCCTGCCGGATATCGCCCACGAACAGGGAGAACTGGGCCTGATATTTCAGGAACTCCAGAAGGCTGTGAGTGAGCTTGGCCTGGCAGAACATATTTCGTTTTCATCTGTACGCGACGGTCTCGTGGTGCGCTTTGCCGACAAGGCCCTGTTCGACCTCGGGATCGCAGAGATTTCAGAAGAGGCCTTTCCCCTGTTAGACAAGATAGGGGCCGTCATTTCCAAGTGCTCTCATCCTGTGGAAATAAAGGGCCATACGGATGATCTCCCCATCCATACGGACAGGTTTCCCTCAAACTGGGAATTGTCAACCGCGCGGGCGGTAAATGTATTGAGATATTTTCTGGAGATCACCGGGATCTCCGCCGAAAGGCTGTCCGCGGCGGGGTTCGGGGAGTTTCAACCCATTGTTCCAAATGACACCCCGGAACACCGGGCCAAAAACAGACGGGTGGAATTCATCTTTACGTTGGACAAACAGGATGGGGCCGTCAACGATGCGCACAGGGAGCAAGGCACTAAATGAGCCGTCGTCGAATAAAGGAGGCAGAAGGAGGGACATCCGGATGGCTTACTACTTTTAATGACCTTGTGACGCTCTTGATGGTCTTTTTTGTCCTCCTTTTCACCATGTCCAGCACGGAGACCAAAAAGCTCAAGCAATTTCAAGTCTCCATCATGAGGGGGCTCGGCGTCCTGGAAAAGGGAGAGGGATCACCTGTCGGCGTCATCGAATCATTTGGAGACAAGGGGTCGAAAAGAGGGGCGATCCGGGAGGAAATGATCCCGGAGGGCGACGAGGGTCTTGAGGATTACATGGAGGCCCTTAAATCATTCAAGGGTATGGACGTCAGGTTCAGGGGAAAGGATCAGGTCATGAGTCTTGACGGCAGTGCCCTTTTTGAATCCGGTTCGGCCGACATCAGCCCTGACGCTTTTGCGGTATTGAAAGAACTCCTCAAGATAATCAAAGCGAATTCATGCCGCGTGCGGGTTGAAGGGCATACGGACAACATCCCGATCTTTACGGAGAAGTTCGACTCAAACTGGGAGCTGTCAACCGCAAGGGCGGTAAATATCGTCAAGTATCTTGTTGAGGAGGGAAACATCGCCCCCCAACGCCTGTCTGCCGTTGGGTATGGGGAATCAAGGCCCCTTGTGCCGAATGATACTCCTGAGCACAGAGCCCGGAACCGCAGGGTGGAGATTATCTTGAAGAAGAGCGAGAAAGGATGAGATGTCGAGGAAGAAGCTGATCATACTGGTAGGCGGTCTGCTGGTAATAGCGATTATCGGGGGCGGGGTTTTTTTCTATCTTCAAAGCAAAGGTTCCGATTCCGGTGCTGAAGCGGAAAAGGGCTCGGCACTAGGCACAGAAGGAACCGAGAGGAGTGAGAAGAAAGAGGCGATTGACCAGAAAAAAATCAATTTCCCATTGGAAAGCTTTATCGTAAATCTGGCCGATCCAGGAGGCAGACGATATCTTAGCACAAAAATCGTTTTGGAATTCAACGATAAAGAACTCATGGGATCCCTTGAAAAAAAAGTGCCTGAGATACGGGACAAGATATTGATGATTCTCCCCACCGAAACATTTAAAGGCATTCAGAGTGTTGAGGGGAAGAACTCCCTGAAAAGCAGGATAATCGCCTCACTGAATAATATTTTGCAGGAAGGCAAGATAACAAACATTTATTTTCAGGAATTTGTGGTTCAATAAGAAAAGGTAAAATAGAATGGCTGACCAGGTATTAACTCAGGAAGAAGTGGATGCGCTCCTTTCTTCCATGAGGGCAGGGGATATTGACTTGGGTGTCGGAGAGGAAGTAGCGGAGGAGTCCTCCGAAGAGCACGTGCCGGCGTATGACCTGACAGCCCAAAACATAATGATGCGGGAACAATTCGATGTTCTCGATGAAGTATTTGACAGGTTTTGCAATTCCTATCGCAACACCCTGGGGACGTCGCTCATGACCCCCATTGAAACAGCGCTGGCATCCACGGAGATGATGAAGTTCAGAGAGTTTTTGGATGGACGCCCCAACCCTTCAAGCTTCCACATTTTTCGAATGGAGCCACTCATCGGTTCCGCCCTGCTTGTCATAGAGCACGATCTCGTCTTTTTATTCATAGACTGCATGTTCGGAGGGACTGGAAAATCGCCGCCACCTCAAGGAAGAGACTTTACCCTGATAGAGCAGCGGGTCATGAGGAAATTCGCAAGCGAGACGCTCAAGGATCTTGAAAAGGCCTGGGCGTTTGTCAAGGCCATGAACATATCACTGGCAAAAAGCGAGACCAAAAAGCAGTTTGTACGCCTGGTTGCTCCAAACGATTTAGTGATTGCGGCACAATTCACCGTCTCGTTAGATGAAATCTCGGGGGACCTATGGGTCTGTATACCTTATCTTTTGTTAGAACCGATCAAGGAGAAACTTTCTTACAGAAATCTGAGGGAGGCGGAACTCGAAGATTTCTGGAACATGGGGTTGGAAAAACTGCTGACTGAAACTGAAGTGACATTGTCTGTTGAGTTAGGCAAGTCCCCTTTGAGGGTGGGAGATGTCCTCAATCTCAAAGAGGGCGATATTATCAGGCTCGACACAGGGCCGCAAAGCCCGATTCCCATTCGGGTTGAGAACGTCCCAAAAATGTTATGCGTTCCGGGCGTTGTTGCAGGGAACCGAGCCGTTCAAATAACGGATTTGATCAACGTTCGCAGTGGGAGGGAATAAGGGCAAATATCAGATGAATGAATTGCCACTATTCCCCACCTAAAGACAGGTGAATCAGTTATGAATGAGAAAAAAAATGAATCGGTTGTCCGGCATGCTGAAAAACTTGACTTCGTCTTAGATATTCCTTTGCAGATCTCTGTAGAGCTTGGACGGACTGAAATGGTGGTAAGTGAGCTGCTTAAGCTGGCGCAGGGATCCATTATCGAGCTTTCGAAGATAGCGGGGCAGACCCTCGATATCCTGGCCAACCGGAAGCTGCTTGCCAGGGGCGAGGTCGTTGTCGTCAAAGACAAGTATGCCATTCGAATCACCGAAATTGTAAGCCCTATGGAAAGGATTGAGAAACTGAAATGAATCCGTCGCCGGACCTGGTTTCCACAGCATTAAAGATGCTAATCGTTTTTGGGGTATTGCTGGTCGGACTGGTTATCTCATTATATTTCATTAAGAAAGTAATTCGCAGTAAAGGCGGGCAATCGAAGGGAAGGATGATCAACGTCCTGGCGAACAGCTATGTTGGCGTCAAGAAGAGCATCGCGCTTGTTGAGGTCCCGGGATCAATCCTGGTTGTGGGAATTACAGGCGAGAGGATTAATCTCCTTACCAAAATTGATGATGCTGAGACAGTGAAACAGATCACGGCACCTGAAAATGACCCGGTGCGGTGGTCGTTTTCAGAGCATATTCAAAAGATATCGTCACGATACAAAGGGAGAAAAGATCCGTAATCCAAGAGAATTGAAAGGTTCCCCTTGCAGGGTATCCAAATCAAAAATCGAACGCAGCAAGTGTTCTGTTATCGGGATATGAACAGCGATTACGGATGTCATGATGGAAGTCATCAGAAGGGTTCCACGGATTCGCCTCAAAACGGCTGTCTGGATCTGAAAAAATAGTTTTTAAAACCTCAGACAGATTTGTTTGAGATTGTGGACGTTGACAAAGGGAAACAAAGGCATCGAGAATCGGATTGCTGAACGAACTGGAGAAATATGGGCAACCCTTTAAAAATACGCATCATTACAGCATGTCTTCTTGTCGCTTTTACTGTCATGTTAAGCTCTGTATGTTGGGGTGCAGCCATGCCGGGGGGTATGTCTCTCCTAAACCTCGGTCTGGACAAGACAGGCAGCACGGATCAGGTATCCGTTGTCCTGCAGATTTTTCTCCTGTTAACGGTCTTGTCCCTGGCCCCTGCAATCCTTATCACCCTGACGTCTTTTACCAGGATTGTGATTGTCCTCT
>CAZACO010000036.1:0-14102 GCA_964483185.1 uncultured Desulfobacteraceae bacterium | reverse complement strand
TGAGCAGACCGGGGAGGGGAAGCACCTTCTATTTTACCGCCCGGTTCCGGATCGATCGTCAGCCCCCGCCAAAAGAGATGCCGATGCTCCAGGATGTAAAGGGACTTCGGGCACTGGTGGTCGATGACAATGCCACCAACCGCCTCATCCTGAATGAGACGCTTTCTTCCTGGGGGTTGCAGGTCCGTGAGGCCAGAAACGGCCAGGAGTGCCTTAAAACCATTGCCGAGTCCGAAACTGCCGGTCAACCATTCAAGTTGATCCTGCTCGATAGTAAAATGCCTGGAATGGATGGCTTTGAAACCGCCGGGAAGATACGGGAGCGCTTTGATCATATGAAGCAGACCTTGATGCTGCTTACTTCGGAAGAGGGCAGCAGAGACATATCGAGGGCCAGGGAGATCGGCATCTCGGTCTATCTGGTCAAACCGGTCAAGCGTCAAGAGCTGAAAGAGGCCATTCAAACGGCGCTCGGAAAGACAGGCCCTCCTTTGCAACACGGGGTGGAAGACCAAAAAGAAGAAGCGGCCTCTGACATCCGTCCGCTCCATATCCTTCTGGTGGAGGATGCAAAAGAAAACCGGATTGTGGTCAAGGCCTTTCTGAAGAAGACCCCCCACACCCTGGAGTTTGCCGAAAACGGCCAAATCGGCGTCGACAAATTCGTGTCAGGCGAATATGACCTTGTACTCATGGACATGCGGATGCCGGTCATGGATGGCTATACCGCCACCGGGGAGATTCGGAAATGGGAAACGAAGAACAGGAAAGATGCCACCCCGATTATTGCCCTGACGGCCCATGCGCTCGTAGAGGACAGGCAGAAATGCCTGGATGCCGGCTGTACGGATTATCTGTCCAAACCTTTGAAGAAAACGGATTTATTAGAGAAACTTTCAGAGTATTCCAGAAAAGATTAGAACGTATGAGTGACAAAGCATCTGAATTTTGATATCTATCTCTGATGCATTCGTAAAAAGTCAAAATCTCGCGCAAAGGCGCAAAGCTCCCAAAGTTAACTTGTTAATATTAAAAGATCTTTTCTTGGCGTTCTTGGCGTCTCTGCGAGAAAACATGCTTTTTACGGGCCCATCATCTCTAAATAGGCGGAATTATGCTCAACGTATGCACTCTCGCCTGGCAGCAGGGTTTCGTGAACTGTAACCGTTCACAGGTTCAGGGTTTCCCGCTGAAAGCGGGATTCAGGGTTAGGAAAAAGCCTTGAATTGGACCTCCGTGATGGTCGCAAGAATGCGATAGCGCAGCATTATTGCCAGGTGGAGTCTTAAAAATTTTTGGGCATGTAAAAGTCGTGTCAATTTTTCCGCACAGGAGGCTTTTCAAAAGCCCCATGTTGACCAGAACAAAACAGTTGAACCTCTGAACCGTTGAACCCGTGAACGGTTACCACGGATTATCCTACAAATGGCAGTCGAACAACCAGGAAACAGTACCTGTAAACGGCTGCAATCCTGGAATCCCCGGAGGCACATTGTTCAAATCAAGGTTTACATCAAGACTCTGGATCAAAGGCATTTTTGTGGTATTGGTTATTGTGGGCCTTTGTTCTCTGTCCATTGCACTCTATTGTATCCCCCTCACATGGCAAATCACCTATCGGATGGAGGAGAGATTTGCCGTCTCCCTTCTGGACCGGGTGCTCAATATGGTCGAGGTCAAGTACGAGGAGATAGAGCAATATCGGAACGTTGCCCTCCAGATGAAGAAGAAAGAGCTGAAAGACATCGTCTCGGTCGTTTACGGGTACGTGGATACAGAATACAATGCGTCATTTGAAGACGGCTCCATGGGACAAAGCCATACCCAGGACAGGGTCATTCGAAATGTTCGCAACATGCGGTATGGAAACAACGATTATGTTTTCATCTCTGACTTCGATTTCGTGCTTATCTGCCATCCTGACGACAAGCTACAGGGTAAAGATTATTCGGGAATACGTGACGTTTACGGGAATCTGATCGTCCCATTGCTTGTAACAACGGCCAGGACCATGGAGGAAGGATTTACCTCGTACTGGTGGAACCGGCTCGGCAAGACTAAGCCTTCTGAAAAGCTGACCTATTCAAGGCTCTTTATGCCGTGGGCCTGGGTATTGGGAACCGGGGTATATATCGATGATATCGAGGAAGAGGTAGCCAGGAGGAAGAAAAGTCTCATAGAACAATTGCGAACCATGATGAACCGGATTGTCATAGGGAAGACGGGTTACATGTATATTTTCGATTCCAAGATGAACATGATCATTCACCCCAACCCGAAACTCGAAGGGACTAACTTCGAGCCCATCAAGAACCCGCTCACGGGGAAGTCGCTGGCCCGTGAACTGGCGGCAGTCGCTCATCAGGAAAATAACGAACTGGCCTACGTATGGGACCGTCCGACCGATCCGGGCAATTATGTGTATGATAAGATCAGTTGGGTCAGCTACTTTAAGGGTTTTGACTGGTATATCGGATCATCCGTGTACACGGATGAGCTGTATGATAACTCCAAAGTTCTTGCCAAACGCATCCTTTTGAGCTCCATTTTAGCCTTTATCGCCTCTCTCATTCTTGGGAGTTTTTTTCTGAAAAGGCTTGTCCGGCCGATCGAGCACCTTTCCAAAGTGGCGCTCCAGGTGCAGAAAGGGGATCTGGAAGTGCGGAGCGGCATCCGGAGAGACGATGAGATCGGCATCCTTGCCAACGAATTTGACACGATGGTGGAGGAGCTGAAAGATCATGTGGAAGAACTCGATTCCAAGGTCCGGGAGAAAACCCGGGAACTGAATGAGAACTACGATAAGCTTCAGACCGCCAACAGGCAGATCATCGACAGCATCCAGTATGCCGAGACCATTCAGCACGGCATTCTTCCCAAGAAAGAGGACCTGGCCCTTGACATGAAGGACCATTTTGTGATCTGGAAACCCAAAGATATCATCGGCGGCGATTTTTACTGGTTCAGTGCACAAAAGGAAGGTTTTCTGATTGCCGTTGCCGATTGCACGGGACACGGGGTTCCCGGGGCAATTATGACGATGATCGCCGGAATGGCTCTCCAGCAGGTCGTCAAAGAGGTGGATTCCACAGACCCGACCGTGATCTTGAAGGCATTGAATCAAATGGTGCAACGCGTTCTGAATCAGCACACCTCCGAAGCCCTGTCTGATGACGGGTTGGATATCGGCATTTGCCATGTGAGCCGCGATCGAAATACGATTCGTTTCTCAGGGGCCAGGATCGACCTTTACTACACCCTGGGTGGAGAACTCATGTTCGTGAAAGGGGACAAGCAGAGCATCGGCTATAAAGCTTCGGATACACAGTATGACTATGCCTGCCATGTGATCCATCTGGAAACCGATATGCGGTTCTATATGACAACGGATGGTCTGCTGGATCAGGGAGGGGGGCCTAAGGGGTTTCCTTTTGGGAAGAGGCGTTTCAGAGAGTTTCTCGTTGAGCATATAGATGAGACCTTAGAAGAACAAAAGGGGGCACTGAAAAGGAAGATCGGCAAATACCAGGGGAACGAAGAGCAACGTGACGATGTGACCGTTTTGGGGTTCATGGTATGACGTATGACGAAAGGAGATGGCGAGATGTTGGATCTATTTAATTTCTACAAGGAACTGAGAAAAGACGGCATTATTTTCTGCTTCAGCGGACCGACTTCCCAGGCGATTGTGGAAGGTGTCGGGGAGGCCTTGAAACAGAAGATGCAGCTTGAGGAAACGGGAGGTAAAATCTCCCGAAATCTTTTTTCCGTTTTTGTGGAACAGATGCAGAATGTCATACATTATTCTGCTGAAGGGATTCCCGGATCCGAAAGCCAGGGTGAGGGGCTCCGGTACGGCATTGTCATTGTCGGTCAGGAAAACGGCAAATTTTATGTGCTCAGCGGAAATTACGTCGAAAAGACCAGTGGGGACGAGATCGAAGAGAAACTTCGGGCCATTCAGAAGATGAGCAAGGAAGATATGAAGGTCTACTTCAAGGAACAGAGGAGAAAGGAACCGGAGGCATTGAGCAAGGGCGCCGGGCTTGGCTTTATTGAAACAGCCCGAAAGGCCAGTGAACCGATAGAGTTCGTCATTGACCAGGTGGATGAAACATATTGTTTTTTCACCATAAAGGCCGTAATTTAGTAGGGAAAAAAATGGAAAAGCTAATTGTAGAAGCAACAAAATCATCTCCTTTTGTGCATTTTGACCACGAAAAACACACATTGGAAATCAAGGGAGAATCCTATCCCGAAAACGCCGCCAAGACGTATGCTCCGATGTTCGACTGGCTCGAGGAATACCTGATGGGACTCAAGGAGGAAGTGGTCCAGGTCAACCTTGAAATCACCTATTTTAACAGCAGCAGTTCGAAAATTTTGATAAACTTCTTCGATATGCTGGAAGATGCTGCACGGGATGGGAAAAAAATAGTGGTTAACTGGCATTATCATGAAGACAACGAAACCGCCTTGGAATGCGGAGAGGAATTCATGGAAGACATGAACCTCGTCGAATTTAACCTGAGGGAAATCTCCGATACGGATGACTGACATGAAATCAGACAACTTGTTCAGTGTCGAGGAGGAAACGATTCGCGAGTCTGAAGTGCTTCTTTCATCCGATTCATTTCAGAGCGAATTAGCAACTGAATCGTACGAGAAGCTCCTCAACCGTTACAAGAAGCTCCTAAGACAGGCCCAGCGTCTGGTAAGACTGGGCGACGTGATGCAAAACGATCTGAACCGACTGAGTAAGAAGCGTAAACGTGCAGAAGAGATGCTTAAACGGCAGAACGAGTATCTGACCGCACTCCACCAGACCACGCTGGGTCTGATCGGGCGCAGGGAATTGACCGATCTGCTCGAAGCCCTCATTAAACGCGCCGCACAGCTCTTAGGTACAACCGACGGTCTTTTCTATTTGACCGATCCCGGGGCCGATCATCTGGAACTGAAAGTGGGCATCGGCAGTTTTGTTCAGCATATCGGCATGAGACTGGGGCCGGGCGAAGGTCTGTGTGGAAAGGTCTGGCAAACAGGACAACCGATGGTGGTTGAGGATTATTCAACATGGCCGGGGCAAACCGAGAAAATGCGGGACGGCGGTTTCGGCGCCGCAATCGCCGTGCCCCTTACATCCGGGGGACAGGTTCTGGGGGTTATTTCCATCACGAGTTTCCAGGCGGACCGCACCTTTGGCGATGAGGATGTTGAGATCCTGACCCGTTTTGCCGGGATCGCGGCTATTGCTTTAGACAATGCCCTCCTGTACAAGGCAACCCGTGAGGCGAAAGAAGCGGCAGAAGCCGCCAATCAGGCAAAAAGTGATTTTTTGGCCAGCATGAGCCACGAGATCCGAACGCCGATGAACGTCATCCTCGGCATGGCTGATCTTCTCGCAGAATCCCCCATGAGCCCCGATCAGAAGAAATATGTCCGCATATCCCGCACTGCCGGTCAGAGCCTTCTCGATATCATCAATGACATCCTGGATATTTCCAAGGTCGAGGCAGGCCAACTGGAGCTGGAGCACACCCCGTTCGACCTGCGGGAGATCTTTGAGAGGAGCTGCGAATTGATGGCCCTCAGTGCCCACGAGAAAGGACTTGAACTTATTTGCAGAATAAAGCCCCACACACCTATCCATCTCATAGGTGATCCGGTTCGTTTACGCCAGATCCTGATCAACCTGATGGGAAATGCGGTTAAATTCACCCAAAAAGGGGAAATCGTAGTGGAGTGCGGATTGAATGATTCAAATGATGCAGGGCGATCGGGAGGAACAGATCCCTGCCCTCCAGGGGCAAAGGATGCGAAATTACTTTTTTCTGTACGGGACACCGGGATTGGGATCTCTGAAGACAAGCAGGCGGCGATCTTCGAGAGTTTTACTCAGGCCGATTCATCCACCACGCGCGAATATGGCGGCACCGGCCTCGGCCTTACCATATGCAGACGACTTGTGGAGATGATGGATGGAGAGATCTGGGTAACCGGAGAGGAGGGGAAGGGGAGCACTTTTTCTTTTACGGCCCGGTTTACAGTGGACCATCACCCCCTGATCGAGAAAGAAAAGAGCGACCGGCCGCCTCAGGAGGGAGTCCCGGACAGGAAGGGAGGTGCGGCTGATTCGATCCGTCCCCTGCGCATCCTTCTGGTGGAGGATGCAAAAGAAAACCGGATTGTGGTCAAGGCCTTTCTGAAGAAGACCCCCCACACCCTGGAGTTTGCCGAAAACGGCCAAATCGGCGTCGACAAATTCGTGTCAGGCGAATATGACCTTGTACTCATGGACATGCGGATGCCGGTCATGGATGGCTATACCGCGACCGGGAGGATCCGGAAATGGGAAACGGAGAACAGGGAAGGTGCTACCCCGATTATCGCCCTGACGGCCCATGCGCTCAAGGAGGACAGACAGAAATGCCTGGATGCCGGCTGCACCGATTATCTATCCAAACCATTAAAAAAAGCCGATCTCTTGACGAAAATATCGGAGTATTCCAGGATCGCTCCAAACAGATAGGAGGTAACTTGGATGGAAGAAGAAAGGATTAGGGTCCATGCAGACCCGGACCTGGCCGATGAGATCCCATGGTATCTGGGACAGGTAAAGGAATATACGGAAGCCATTGAAAAGGCCATCGGAATCACCGACTTTGAAACCATCGAGGATGCAGGTCACCGTATGAAAGGAAGCGGAGAAACCTTTGGGTTTGATGCCATCTCGGAGATGGGGAAATCCCTTGAAAAGGCTGCAAAAGAAAAGGATCTTGATGAAATTCAGAAGAAACTGAAGGAACTCTCAAGATACATCGAGGCGGTAGAGGTCGTTTACGAATAGCCGCCGCACAGAGGGACCCTCATGAGCCTCATTCCAACCATCATGCTCACGTCAACGTATACTGAAGAGACGGAGATCAAGGCGCTTACCATGGGTGCCGATGACTGGATTCAGAAACCGATTCACAAGGCCAGGCTCCTTGCACGGGTCAAACGTCTTCTTAAGTCAAGGCATCCGTCATCCATCCACTGACAGGGGGCTTTACGCGAGGCCCCTGTGAGAGGCATCGACCGGTCAATGAAAGATACTGAAACCTCATATGAAAGGTTCCAAGGTTCAAGATTCACGGTTCAGAGGTTCGGAGCGCCAGCGTTTTCCCCTGTGTAAGCGGCTTTCCAGTCGCGATTGGGGAGCGAGGAGAAAGTCTCTCCCTTGATCAGACGGGCCTTTTTTTCGGCCAGAGACCGCCCTGACGTCTGAAACCCATTACATCGCCAATGTTTGTTATGTGCATCGACTGCCCCCCAAAGGGGCCATTTTTTCCGAGCGTAGCCTCGGAAAAGACATAGTAACCTTATGGAAGAAATCATCCAGTTTTTCAAACGTGATCCAGAAAGGAAAAAATACAAAAAGGAATTCCTGTCCAGTTTGAATATCCAGGCCAGGGCCTTGCAAAGGCCTTTTGGATTTATAGCCATTATCGCCTGGATCAATTATGGCTTCGATCTTGACCCCAGACTCCATCCGGAATTTCCGGAACTGTTCTATTTCAGAATAGCGCTCACCCTAACCGGCGCCTTTGTCTTGGCGGTTTCATTTTTTGAAAGGCTCAGGGGCAAAGGTCTCGGGCTCCTCTATCTTCTTGCTGTATTTTCGTTTCTGTCCTGTTCCTTTTTTACAGGAAGGGTAGCGGATGATGCAGGATATGTTTCGGGCCTGCAAATCCTGGTAATTACCATCACTGCGGTCCCTTTTACACTCAGGACCCTCATCGTATTCTACGCCATTTCGATTTTCCTGTTCCTTGTCGCCGTACAGATGTATCAGCCGGCCTTGAATACGGACGCGGCTAATTACTCAATGAACAACCTCGCGCTTTCCTATGCGGTCGGTTTCGTGCTTGCATGGATTCTGGACCGATACAGGTTCACCATGTTTATCAACCAATTCAGGCTGAACAGGGCCAAAGAATCTGCTGAAGCCGCAAATCAGGCAAAAGCTGAATTTTTGGCCAGCATGAGCCACGAGATTCGGACGCCGATGAACGCCATCCTCGGCATGACGGATCTCCTGGCCGAATCCCCCCTGAACCCCGATCAGAAGAAATATGTCCGCATATCCCGCACCGCCGGGCAGAGCCTTCTCGATATCATCAATGACATCCTGGATATTTCCAAGGTCGAAGCAGGCCAACTGGAGCTGGAGCACACCCCGTTCGACCTGCGGGAGATCTTTGAGAGGAGCTGCGAATTGATGGCCCTCAATGCCCACGAGAAAGGACTTGAACTTATTTGCAGGATAAAGCCCCACACACCCACCCATCTCATCGGTGATCCGGTTCGTTTACGTCAGATCCTGATCAATCTGATGGGGAATGCGGTTAAATTCACCCGTGAAGGGGAAATCGTAGTGGAATGCGGATTGAGGGATTCAGATGATGCAGGGCGAGCCGGAGGAATAGCTTCTTCCCCTCTAGGGGCAAAGGATGCGAAATTGCTCTTTTCTGTACGGGACACCGGGATCGGAATCTCTGAAGATAAGCGGGCAGCGATCTTTGAGACGTTTACTCAAGCCGATTCATCCACCACACGGGAATATGGCGGCACAGGCCTCGGCCTTACCATATGCAGACGACTTGTGGAGATGATGGATGGAGAGATCTGGGTCGAAAGCGAAGAAGGCAAAGGGAGCACCTTTTCTTTTACTCCCCGGTTCGCCATAGACAGACAACCCCTGCTCAAAGGAGAGACGCTGCCCGTGAATATCAAAGGGATACCGGTTTTAGTGGTGGACGACAACGCCGCCAACCGGCTCCTGTTGCGCGAGACCCTTCTCTCCTGGGGAGCTCAGGTCACCGAGGCCCACAGCGGGAAGAGCTGCATAGCGGCGATTGAAGCGGCTGAAAAACAAGGCCTGCCATTTCGGGTCATCCTCCTTGACGGGAAGATGCCTGAAATGGATGGGCTTGAAACGGCCCGGCAGATAAAGGATCTGCTTGGCCATCTGAAACAGACGGTCATGCTGTTGACCTCGGATGCGAGCGGCATGAAGATCTCCAAGGCCAGGGAGATCGGAATTCAGACGCATCTGGTCAAACCGGTCAAGCGTCAAGAGCTGAAAGAGGCCATTCAAACGGCGCTCGGAAAGACAGGTCCTCCTTTGCAACAGGGGGCGGAAGATCAAAAGGAACAAGCGGCCCCTGACATCCGTCCGCTGCATATCCTTCTGGTGGAAGATGCAAAAGAAAACCGGATTGTGGTCAAGGCCTTTCTGAAGAAAACCCCCCACGCCGTAGCGTCTGCCGAAAACGGGCAAATCGGCGTCGACAAATTCGTGTCAGGCGAATATGACCTTGTCTTGATGGATATGCGGATGCCGGTCATGGATGGTTATACCGCGACCCGGGAGATCCGGAAATGGGAAACGAAAAACAGAAAAGATGCCACCCCGATTATCGCCCTGACGGCCCATGCGCTCGTAGAGGACAGGCAGAAATGTCTGGATGCCGGCTGCACCGATTATCTATCCAAGCCATTAAAAAAAGTCGATCTCTTGAAGAAAATATCGGAATATTCCGGGAGCACTCAAAACAGATAGGGGGTTAATTGGAAGGAAGAAGAAGGGATTAGTGCCCATTGGTGAGGGCCTCGCTTTTCCCGATATACTGTTTTCTCAGTTTTACCTTTTCAATCTTGCCCGTGGGGTTGCGTGGTATCTCCCCGAAAAAGACCTTGCGCGGCCTCTTGTATCTGGGTAATACCTCGCAGAACTCCAGGACTTCCTCTTCAGTAAGGCGCTTTCCCGGTACCACGTCGATGACGATGCTGACGATCTCTCCCAGACGCTCATCCGGATAGCCGATGGCTGCTGCATCCTTTACCGCGGGGTGTGTATGGATATGGTTCTCCACCTCAACGGGAAAGACATTTTCACCCCCACAGATAATAACGTCCTTCTTTCTGTCAACGAGGAAGATGAATCCGTCCTCGTCCTGTCTCGCCATATCCCCGGTATGGAGCCATCCGTTCTTGAGCGCATCCGCCGTGGCCTCGGGGTTCTTGTAGTATTCCCGCATGACACCGTTGCCTCGAACCACCAGTTCCCCAGCATCACCCTGTGGGACATCCTTTCCTGTCTCGTCCACGATGCGCGTCTCCCAGTTAAATCCGGGACGCCCGATGGCCCCTACCTTATGGATATTCTCAATGCCCAGATGGACACAATTGGGGCCCGTTGCCTCGCTCAGGCCATACGTCGTGTCATAGTCCATACGAGGGAAATACCCTTTCCACCGTTTTATCAGTGAGGGCGGAACAGGCATGGCCCCGATATGAAGGAGACGCAACGGGTCCAGATGATAATCCTCGACCCGCATGTGACCCTGGTCCAGTTTCACGAGGATATCCTGGACCCAGGGTACCAGAAGCCACAAAATCGTCCCCCCTTCCTCACTCACCGCCTCAAAAATCCACTCGGGAGAAATCCCCTTCAGGATCACCGCACGCCCTCCCACGATCAGGCTCCCGAACCAGTGCATCTTGGCGCCCGTATGATAGAGTGGCGGGATGAGGATGAAGGTATCTTCCTTTGTCTGGCCGTGATGGACGTTCTCGGTAATGCAGGCACATTCAAGATTCTTGTGTGTGAGCAGGATCGGCTTGGGTTGTCCCGTGGTCCCTGAGGTAAAGTAGAGGGCACACGAATCACTAAAGCTGAGTGCCACCTGTGAAGGCTCTGTAGAAGCATTCTCCATCAGACCTTGAAAAGGCTCGGCAAAGTCCGGGGAATCTTTTCCGGCAAAAATATAGTCCCTGACCCTGACCTGTTCTCTGATCTCCTGGATGCGCCCGGTGAATTCTTCGCCAAAGAGCATGAGTTTGGGTTCGGCCACATCGATACAGTATGTGATGTCGGCGCCAGTAAACCGGAAATTGAGAGGTACCACCCAGGCCCCGGTTCGGATAATCCCGAAGTAGGCAATCAGCCAGTCAATGGAGTTCATCATCAGATGAACGACCTTATCGCCCTTGCGGATTCCTTTTTCCATGAGCGCGTTTGCAAAGCGATTGGCCCCTTCGTCAAACTGCTTCCAGGTGATCTCCTCCCTCCTGTTCTCTGCTGGAATCCTTTCCACGAGCGCAACGTCATCGGGATACATCCTCGCGTTTCTCGAGAGCATCTCACCGATATGGATCGTCGTATCAGGCATGGCTTATCCTCGTGTGAAACTTCAGGAAAAAGGTTCAAGGGTTCAGGGGTTCAAGGTTCAGAGGTTATCGGTTCCGGATGCGCGTTTATTCGACGTTGGACGTTCGTCCTTTCAAGAGTTTCTGCCTCGAACAGGCTGGCCCAAGGCGGTCAGAGCCGGCGCTCGTTTGGGGGATTCTCAGGAAACATCCAACCGGGTTTTGTCCTGCGACCGGAGATTCACTCCTAACCCGCTGCGGCTGCAAGGGGTCGTCTTGGACGGCGGGCGTGCTTTTGTGCGATCTCCTTCTTGATTTCATCGGGATCGCCGAAATAGATGCAATGCCCCAGACAGACATTGTCCGCACATGCGGGGATGAGTCCATTGTCCACCCTGTGAAAGCAGAGGTTACATTTCCGGGCCACGCCCCTGTCCGAATCCAGTTCAATGGCGTCGTAAGGGCATTCGTCCATACAGAGCCCGCACCCGGAGCATTTTTCATCATCCAGAACAACAATCCCAACATCCCTCTTGAAGATGGCCTCCTCGGGACAGACATCAACGCAGGCCGGTTCATCACAGTGGCGGCAGAGATTGACGCGAAACGTGAAATCCGGTCTCCCGTGGATAATTCGAGGCCCCTCTTCCAGGACCTTTATCAGCCTGACACCGTCCGGATCCCGGTTTTCCTGCTTGCATGCCACCTCGCAGGTCCTGCATCCCCAGCAGGATTCGTGATCAATAATCAGTTCATAGGTCTTCATGTGCGTCATCTCCTTTACCGATCCTCAGGGCTGATCTTACAGAGAAGCGTTCGAACATGGGTTGCACCCATGGCTGGATCACAATGCTCATAGGCATTACTCGTCAGGATATTGATGTTGGACACTTCCCATCCATGTCCGGGATCCTTTTTCTCCGGGAACCACCAGCCGTGCTCCGCTGATACGATTCTGGGGTCCATCCCTTCAAACAACTTGGCACGCTGCCTGACCCTGCCGCGAGGGGATTCAATGACCACCCAGTCTCCTTCGTTAATCCCTTCTTTTTTGGCGGTTTCAGGATGGATCTCCACGATAGGGTCCCGGTGAAGTTCCCGGAGCCAGGGGAGTTGACGGTTCTCTGTGTGGAAAAATCCCGGTATCCGTCTTCCCGTGATCAGGATGTAAGGATACTTTTCATAAAGCTCGGGGGTACTGACCGGGCTTTCGGGGGCCTCTCTGTACTGCGGCAGCGGGTCACAGCCCCAGTTCTCAAGAAGCGTGGAGTAAAGCTCGAATTTTCCCGTAGGGGTGGAAAAGCCGTTTTGTTTATACTTCTGATAGGTCACTTCACCACGGACATACGCCATTTCCTTGAAATCCTTCCACGTGATTCCCATCGGTCTAAGGATGAAATCCAGGCCTCCCTCAAAGGTATCCCACCAGAACTCCCCCTGTCCGACCCTGTGGGCAAGATCATTGAGCATGTCATGGTCCGACCGGCATTCCCCGATCTGGACGACCTTTCTCCTGGGGAGCAGGTAGCCGTGTCGCTTCCAGAAATCCCCGATATAATCCATTTCCAGCCAGGTGGCCGTGGGGAGGACAATATCCGCCAGTTCCGCCGTGGGCGTTATAAAGAAATCCGATACGACCATGAATTCAACGGCCTTGAGGGCCTTGTAGACTTCTCTCGCATTACCCCGGGTCATCAGCGGATTTGAGCTGATAAAGAAGAGCATCTTCACGGGATATGGGTTTTCTTCAATGATGGCATCCCAGACGCATTTCGGGTTGATGATCGCGAAATTCCCGGCCAGTCTGAACCGCTGACCTCCCAACCTTTTTTCTGCCTGTTCCGGGGGGAGCATATCGTGGGCACCGAAACGTCCCACGTTGACAATCCTCGCGGGCTTGAAGAGGACCTGTCCGCCCTTGGCATCGATATTGCCTGTGATGCCCATAAGGGCCAGAAGTACACGGTTGTTGTCCGCACAATTGACCTGCTGTTCGATGGCCACACCCCACTGCACGGCAGCAGGTTTGGTGGTTGCAAAAAGTCTGGCCGCTTCCTGAATCTTCTCTTTCGGGACCCATGTGATTTTTTCCACCCTGTCGAGGGGATATTCGTTGACCCTGGCCACAAAGGGTTCCCATCCGTATACGTGATTTTCTACAAACTCCTTGTCATAGAGTTCTTCGTTGACAATCACATGGAGCATTCCAAGGGCAAGGGCCGTGTCCGTGCCCGGCCTCAGGGGGAGCCATATGTCTGCACGCGCTGCAATGCGGGTAAGCCTCGGATCTACGGCAATGAGTCTGGCCCCGGCATCCAGGGCCTGTGAAAAGGGTTCACCCTTGTAGCAGTCGGGATTGCTGATCACCACGTTGTTGCCCCAGACCATGATGCACTTTGGATTGTTTTCATAGTCCACGATCGGGTTTGTGCCGCAGGTGATGATGGTCGTGGCGATCCTCGGCCCGTAGCAGAAATGCCCCGCCGTCAGTACGTTCGGGGTCCCCAGGAGATTGGCAAACCGATAGATCACCGCCTCGTTTTCCCGTCCCGTCCCATACCCGGGGACAATCGACTCCGCGCCGTAGGCCTCCTTGTACTGCAGGATCTTCTCGGCAATGGTATCCATGGCCTCATCCCAGGAGATGCGTTCCCACCTCCCGCTCCCCTTGGGGCCGATACGGCGGACCGGATATGTCAATCTGTCGGGATGATAGACCAGTTGGGTTGCGCCGATACCCTTTGAACAGAGCGTGCCGTGGTTGATCGGACAGTCAGGATCCCCCGCGATCTTTTCTATCTTACCGTCCTTGAGGTAGACCAGGACACCGCACCCCCCATGGCACATTCTGCAATGGCTCTTAACGACACTGTCGTAACCATAGACCTCCATCTCCCTTTCCGCAT
>CAZACO010000035.1:0-14124 GCA_964483185.1 uncultured Desulfobacteraceae bacterium | reverse complement strand
TTGGACCCAAGGATGTCGTGTCGTATTTACTCCCACATCTCCCGGAGACGCATTTCATCCTTCAGGGAGCAGAAGCAGCGGGAATAGCCAATCCCATAAATTTTATGCTCAAACCGGCCGCATTGAAAAATCTTTGCCAGGCAGCAGGAACAAAGGTACTGGTGGCAGCCGGTGAAGATTTGGACTGCGACATATGGCAGAAGGTCGATACCATTCGCAAGGAATTACCTCAACTCAAGGCTATCATTCGGGTCATGGGTCCAAGCGATGAGAAAGAAGGCATATACGGATATGAAGAGTACGTGTCCCGGTATGCCGGCGAAAAATTTGATTCAGGGCGTAACATAGATCCAAACGATACGGCGTCTATGTTGTACACGGGCGGTACGACTGGAAGCCCCAAACTGACTCCTCGGACCCACCTTCAGGAAACATCATTTACCGCAATATTTGATCTCCTCGGTCTCCTGAACGCCGGTGAAGTTTTACTTGGAGTGAATCATCTGTTTCACACCTTGGGGACCATAGCCGGCAGCACAACACCTTTTTCTCTCGGAGCGCATGTGGTGATTTTGTCAAGAGACGGGTTCAGGGATCCAGCCATTGTCAAAAACTTCTATAAAATCGTGGCCCATTACCGGGGAACTTTGATATGGACGGTTCCCACACATTTGTCAATGCTTCTGGATGTTCCAAGAGAGAATGACGACATATCGTCTTTGCGATACGCTCTTGTTGGAGGCGCTCCTGTTCCGGTGGATCTATTTAAAAGATTTGAATCAGCGACCGGGATAAAGCTCCTGGAGGCATACGGCCTTACGGAGACGGTCGCCATTACTTCAGCGAACCCACCTTACGGGGAGCGTAAAATAGGATCTGCCGGAACACGTCTACCTTACATACAACAGGATGTCTTTGTCTTAGACGGTGAGGGCAAGTTTCTGCGTGAAGCAAATCCGAACGAGATAGGATGTATCTGCGTGCATGGCCCGACCGTCTTTGATGGGTATCAGGATCCGGATCACAATAAAGGTACCAGGCCCAGGAAAGAATGGTTTAATACGGGAGATCTGGGACGAAAGGACATGGATGGGTATTTTTGGCTAACCGGACGGGCCAAAGAATTGATCATTCGCGGAGGGCACAACATAGATCCCGCGATTATCGAGAATGCCCTGTATCGACTGGATGAGGTGAAGATGGCTGCTGCCGTCGGTAAACCGGACCGTCATGCAGGTGAATTACCCATCGTCTATGTCGAACTGAAGGAAGGATCAACGTGGACGAATGATCAGATTATGAGTTATCTACAATCGCATATAGAAGAGAAAGCGGCCGTTCCAAAAGAAGTGATCATCACAGACAATATGCCATTGACACCGGTAGGAAAAATCTTCAAACCGGCGCTTTACTGGGATTCCGTCAAGAGGGTCTATGAAAACGACCTTTCCGCTCTCAAGGATCTGGTAACTTATTGCAATGTGAAAGTAAGTGAAGACAAGGCCGTGGGAACCCGCGCCATCATTACAGTCAAGCCGGCCGCTGATACAAAAAAGGAAAACATTGAGGAATGTATCAAAGAAATATTAACCCCATATTCAATTTCGTACCGTGTCGAAATCGTGTAATCCGATTTTGTTCATGCCGTAAACAATGGTTGTGCAGACCGCATTTACCCGGAGCATACTGCGAAATTCAACGAGAGACTGTTTTATATTTTGGCTATAAGGTTTATCAATGTAAACAACCTATACGGGGGAGGGCAAAGGAACTAAGGATGGTAAAAACAGTTTGTCAGGTGACACATGGCCGGCAGGTGTTGCGCCCGGTATGTGGGCCAACTACGAAGGGAAAGATAATAACGAAAAAAGGAGGATTGCAATGAAACAAAATGTGATTGTGAAACTATCGGTTGTCGCCTTTTTTGTGACATCATGCCTGCTTGTCTCTTTTTCCGCCCTGGCAGCGGATAAAGTCATTAAACTGAAGTACGCAAATTTTTTCCCACCCGTTCATAAGCAGAGTGTCTTGGCGGAGCAGTGGTGTAAAGAAGTCGAGAAGCGAACCAATGGCAGGGTCCAAATAATGTATTTACCGGGCGGCACTCTGGTACCTCCTAATCAGGCCTATGAAGCTGCCGTGCGGGGTATCGCTGATATTTCAATGAGCGTTCAACAATGGACGGCAGGAAGGTTCCCGTTAACGGGAGTGTTGTATCTTCCATTGGGGGTCAAGAGTGGTTATCAGGCGACAAAACTGATAAACGCGTGGTACCAACAATTTAAGCCGAAAGAATATGATGATGTGAAAGTTCTTTACCAGCATGCTGCCGGCTCAGGCCTTTTTCTGACTTTAAAACCTACAAATTCCATAGAAGACTTAAAGGGTATGAAAATAAGGGCCGCAGGGGAAACCATGAAAGTTGCCGCCGCCATGGGATCCGTTCCCGTTTCCGTGCCCATCTCGGAACTCTATGACGGCCTCAAGAGGGGTGTCATTGAAGGCTTGCTTTTCCCTCCCGAATGCTTGAAGGGCTGGCGCCTTGCAGACATGATCCGGGGTATGCAGGAGAACCCCGGAATAGGATATGCGTCCACTTTGGTAATTGTGATGAATAAGAAAAAATGGAATTCATTTCCTCCTGACATTCAAAAGATCATCGACCAAATTAACGGGGAATGGATAGAAAAAACAGGAAAAGCATGGGAAGCAGCCGACTTGGAAGGAATAGAATATGGTATTTCAAAGGGCCTGAAAGTCCTTAAGGTCTCAGAAAAAGAGGTGGTGACAACGAAGAAAAAGATGAAACCCCTGTTTGATGCCTATTTGAAAAACATGAAGGAAAAGGGGCTGCCCGGAGAAGAGTCTCTGAAATTCTGCCAAGACTGGCTTAATGCCAATCCGTAAGGAAAAAATCATTGTATGAAATGATGAGATACGGTTGTGACCTCATGGGTCATGACCGTGTCTTAAGGGTGACTCCATAAACGAGCCTTGCTTTTCCAATATTATTTCTGAAGTACAAGGGGCCTATTATGAGGGTGTTTACGGTGATAATTGCCCGGTTGAGCAACTACATGTCGGTTCTTGCAGGGATTCTTCTTGTCCTCATGATGGGTATCACATTGACGGACGTCATAGGGCGATTTTTCGGAAAACCCCTCATCGGGGCATATGAACTGGTCTCTTTTTTGGGAGCCGCTGTAGCAGGCTTGGCCATTCCTCGTGCATCTTTACTGAATGCCCACGTAAATGTTGATTTTGTCATTGAAAAACTCCCGGGAACAGCACAAAGAGTCATCAAAGTCATCACAAGGCTTTTGGTATTTTTTATGTTTTTATTCGCTGCATGGTACTTTGTCTTCATGGGAAAAAACATCTATCTAACAAATACAGTAACCATGACCCTTAAGCTTCCCATTTATCCTGTTGTGTTAGGCCTGGCAGCAAGTGCCCTGGTCCAATGTCTCGTATCGATCTGCCAGATCTTTGTTGAAAAAGGAGAAAGCAATGGGTGAGGTTACAGTTGGCATTCTTGCTTGCATTTTTCTTCTCTTTTTCTTTCTTACGGGTATCGAGCTGGCCTTTGCCATAGCCATAACAGGTATCGCCGGGTACGCATACCTTTCAGGATTTGAAACCGCCTATTATGTCGTCACTCAGGATTTTCTCGACACCCTGTCAGCATATAGCCTGACTGTCATTCCTCTTTTTATGCTTATGGGACAGGTAGCGTTTAACGCGGGAATAGCCAAGAGGCTTTATGACGCTACATACAAATTTGTTGGTCGCATACCGGGTGGTCTCGCCATGGCAACGGTTGTTGCAGCCACTATGTTTAAGGCCATGTGCGGTTCTACCCTCGCCACGGCTGCCACGTTTTCAAGCGTGGCCGTTCCTGAAATGACAAGGTATAAGTATAGCAGGAAATTATCGACAGGGATCGTTGCGAGTGTCGGTACAATCGGAATTCTCATTCCTCCAAGTATTACAATGGTCATATTTGGAATCATTACCGAACAGTCCATCGGGAAGCTATTTCTCGCAGGAATAATCCCCGGCTTGCTTATTTCATTCTTTTTTATCGCCATCATATATATATGGTGTAAGATCGATCCTACCCTCGGTCCAAAAAGTACGATAAATTTTACGTGGAAAGAAAAAGCACGCACGCTTCCTGAGTTCATCGCCGTGGCTGTCATTTTTATTCTCGTAATAGGCGGAATCATGGCAGGATTGTTCACGCCCACAGAGGCAGGGACCATCGGGACGGTTGCGGTCGTGATTTTGGCCCTGTTAAGAAGGAGCCTGACCTTCAATAATTTTATCAAGTCGGTGGATGAATCATTAAGGGGAGCTATCATGGTCCTCCTCCTCATTGCGTGCTCGACGATACTGGGACGTTTCCTCGCTATAACGGGAATTCCTCAGTACGCAGCGGATTGGCTCATAGCGCTTCCTTTTCATAGATCACTCATAATGGTAATCATTTGCCTCTTCTACCTTTTGGGTGGTTCGGTTATTGATGATTTGGCCTTTATGATTCTTGCCACCCCGATCTTATACCCCGCAATTCCAAAGCTCGGGTACGATCCTATATGGTTCGGTGTTATGATTGGGATTACGATAATGATCGGCACGATCATACCTCCGGTGGCCATTGCTGTCTTTGTTGTAAAGAATATTACAGGGGATCCCTTCAGTGTCATTTATGCCGGTGTCGTTCCATTCCTCCTCAGTTTTGTTGTTGTCGCAGCGCTTCTTTTCGTTTTCCCGCAAATAGCGACATTTCTGCCGACCCTTTTAATGGGCCAATAGACAAAAGGCTGGTGATCTCTATATCATATGGAACGATTTAAAAGGATTCGCTTTTGACTGAACGAACGGGATTGTCAAGGGAAAACCCGTTCCTTGGTATCAGTGGACGGAAAGAGGAAATTTTTTCCTGCCGGAGAGATTGAAATTCGCCGAAGAAAAATTAATCGAGGCATTTTTCCAGTTCATAAGCACATAATGAACTACCCCGCCGCAAGCAGCGCGGTATCATCAAAAGCATTGAGCGCCCCAAGCGGCGGGGGAATACAACCCTTGTCCGCCTCTGGCGGATTCAAACACATTTTAACGAAACTTCATTTTATCATCTCGTTACGAGAGGAAGAGACTCATGACACCCGATAAAATACTCAAAGGAAAACGCGTTCTTGTCGTTGATGATGAAAAGGACATTCTGGAATTGCTCTTGGATTCGTTGGATAGTTGTAAAACAGACACGGCCTCATCCTTTGCAGAAGCGAAGAGAATGATGGAGGAAAATGACTATGACATCGTAGTATTGGATATTATGGGTGTAAATGGATATGAGTTGTTGAAGACCGCTAACCGCCGTAAGATTCCAGCTATCATGCTCACGGCCCACGCCCTTTCAAGTGACAACCTGAAGCGCTCCGCCGAGGAAGGAGCGGCCTATTACGCGCCTAAGGATGAGATTGAAAATATAAATCTTTTTGTTGCAGATGTTCTGGATGCCATTGAAAATAACAAGAGCTCATGGCAAAAGATGTTCGATCGGCTGGGAGGGTTTTACGATAAGAGATTTAATGGTCCTGACTGGCGTGAGAAGGAAAAGAAATATTGGGAAAAAAAGATAAAACAGCGGGGTCCATATTTTTAGGCGGGAAATAACATGAAAAGAACTGGCGATAGAAGATCTGCTGATTTGTTGCCTGCCGGGTGAGCAGAATAAATGGATTCTTGGTTGTTATGGATGGAAGAGGAAGAGCTATGTATTCTAAGGACGTGACAAAGGATTTAGAAAGAAGGCGTTTCAAAGCGTTACAAATGGGAGGGTCTGAGCAGGTTAAAAAGCAAAGAGCCAAGGGCCGTTTCACCGCCAGAGAGCGCATTAAAAAGCTTTTGGATCCCGAATCTTTTAATGAAATGGGCCTGTTGGCCCACTCAGACATGCCCGGGATGGAGAACCGGACGCCAACTGACGGTCTTATTTGCGGTTATGGTTCCATTAACGGTCGGCAGACAGGACTTATCGTCAATGATTTTACAGTACTTGCATCGACCAATGCGCGAGTCAACCTGAAAAAGATGCTGCAATTCAAAGCGCAGGTTGTAAATAGGATGCAGATCCCGCTCATATGGCTGGGTGAAGCCGGTGGAGCCAGGATGCCCGACGCCCAAGGGTCGGCAGGAAACCTATCCCTCACCGGGGGGGGAGTAGATAGCCTGATGGTAGAATACACCCATTTCCGCAAACAGCCCTATATATTCGCGGCAATGGGAGAGTGTTACGGAGTGGCTGATTTTCAGTGCTGTGTTGCTGATTTTGTCGTTCATGTAAAGGGCAGCGCCATTTCGATTTCCGGTCCGCGTGCACTCGGGACGGCCATAGGTGAGGCATATACGGGTGAGGAGATGGGAGGCTGGGAGGTTCATTCCAAGAGGACAGGGATGACCGATAAGGTGGCTGAAGATGAGGATGATTGTTTCAGGATCATAAAGGAATATCTGGATTATATGCCCGGTAACAATGCTGAATTGCCTCCGAAGAGACCTGTCCCTGGTGGATCCGAACAGAGGATGGAGAAGATTCTGGAAGTGCTTCCTGAAAACCGAAAGCGCACATATGATATGCACGGAATTGTCGAGTGTATCGTCGATGGAGGGAAATGCTTTGAACTGAAACCCGATTTTGGGAAAATGCTTATAACGTGTCTGGCAAGAATCAATGGAGAGGTCGTGGGCATTATTGCCAACAATCCGCTCGTTAACGTAGGCGCAATGGATACGGATGCCCTGGACAAATTAACGAGTTTTCTATGCCTTTGCGATTCCTATAATATCTCTCTTATATTCCTTCATGATACACCGGGCCATCTCGTCGGCAAAGAGGCGGAAAGCAAAAGAGTTAGCACAAAGGTTGTCAATGCGTTGCAGGCGCTTTTCCAGGTCACCGTACCTAAAATTTCAATAATTATCAGAAAGAGTTATGGGCAGGCTACCGTAAACATGTGTGGCCCGGGTGTTGGCCCTGACTTCGTTGTGGCGTGGCCGACTGCTGAGATCGGTTTCATGGAACCAAGAATTGCAGCGGAGGTTGTGTTTGGAAGCCGACCAGAGAGTGAACGCGAAAGGTTGGTCGAAAAAATGGTTGATGATGTTTCGCCTTATCCAGCAGCTGGAGCCTATTACCTTCAGGACATCATTGATCCAAGGGAAACGAGGAATTACCTGATCAGGATACTTCAGATCGTGCGTGCCTCAAAAAATAAGGGTATAGGAGAGCACAATCTCGGGAACTGGCCCAAAAAGTTCTGATTTACACATTAGATGATGCCATCCGATTGGGGGATCTCACCGCGTTGCCCTGGAAGCTTCAGCGGATCGTAACGCCTCGGCCTCGGAGGTAGTCCTTCAAATCGTCAATCCCGATGATCCCAAAATGGAACACAGAAGCGGCAAGCAAGACGGTAGCCCCCGCTTGGACGGCCTGATAAAAATGTTCCAATTTCCCTGCGCCACCGGAGGCCACCACCTCAGCCGAGACCGCTTCCTTGATGGCCCTGATCACCGGCAGATCATAACCGGTCTGCACGCCGTCGCCGGCTTTGCTGGTAGGCAAAATAACCGGAACACCGTATCCGTCAACACGCTTTGCCCATTCGATCGCGTCCGCGCCAGTGGCGGTTCGTCCCCCATCGATATAGACTTCATAGCCTGAGGGCATGGCCTCGTTCTGATCCACGTCGATGGCTACCGTCACCTTCTCCGCGCCGAGTGCTTTGACCATTTCTGCGACCAGCTCAGGCTTCCGGAAGACAGCGCTGCTGGTCGACACCTTGTTTGCGCCCGCGCCTAGCACCAGCTCTGCCGATTTCACATCAGAAATGCCGCCGCCAACGGTAAATGGCACGGTCGTGACCTCAGAAACCCGTTTGACCACATTGAGCATGGTGGCTCTACCTTCCACCGTGGCTGTAATATCCAGCAGCGCCAGTTCGTCTGCGCCACTGTCGCAATACGCTCGAGCGCATTCGACCGGATCACCCGCGTCTCGAATGTCCACGAAGTGGATGCCCTTGACGACGCGTCCGTTCTGCATGTCCAGGCACGGCATAATTCGAATGGGTTGGTCCATCGTGTACCTCCTCCTCATCTTGTTTTCTGTAAGTATCCTCTTCTCTCACGCCCGTGAAACAGGCTCACCATCGGCTGTGCCTGCCAGCCTTCGATAATTGTCAGCACATACTCTACCCGGTTCTGCGTACGTGGAATTGAGATGCGTGGAAATGGGTCAGCATTTACACTTCATTCTCAAATGACTTGATGTTCGACCTTGGTTTTTCAATAAGACGCCCCGTTACAAATCGATGCAGTATGCTGGATATGAGTGTTTGATAAGGCATGCCGTCTTCAACAGCCCTCGTTTGAAGTTCATCAAGGACCATGGATGAGATCCGGATATTGACTCGCTTATCCTTTTTTAAAGTCTGACGCGCATATTCTTTATGCTTTTGAATCTCCTGCTTCAGATTTTTAACGGATTTCCATTCTCCCCGTTCATAACTGTCAAGAAGATCTTTTTCTTCTTCATCGAGTTTTAATGGTGCCATTTCATCCCCCCAAATACTCACGAGTCGCTTTACGACTCGGAATGATCGTTTTTAGAAATTTACCTGCTTCATCCTCAACAAACGGGACCAGATAAACATAGTCTTTAATTTTAACAACCAATATTTGTTGATTTGGATATTAAGATTGATTCGGGTGCTCTATTACGTCGATAAGTTCACCGCGTTCGATATGTAGGATCACTTGTTCAAAGCCGATACCGCGTTCCGCTTTCAGCCTCTCATTTTTTTCGTGATTCCATTTATAATATGGCATAAATAATATTTAAGCACAATGTGTGCCTAATGTCAACAGGAATCATGTCAGGGATCAGAGTACCCGGGCAAATCATGTTGATCAAAATGAGGATTCGAAAAATGTTTAAGCTTGATGTATGGCAATGTTTTGTGGGAAAACACACCATTTACGTCTGAATAACGTGCGGTATTACACTGAAAGCAACGGGGAATACGCTCGCTGTGAATTTTCAAGAGACAGGATTCAGAATACCTGATCTACCTACGTTTTAGATCACTTGAACCGATCGGGGATATGTCAATGGGATATCCCTTGGTTTTCTTGCGAGTCATAAAACCCCCTGTTCTTGCCTCGAGAGGATCTACAGGATTCTTTACACACATCTTATTCGTTCAGAGATATCTTGAGAAATACCAAGACCAGGACTTCAGCTATAAGGTCATTTTCCTCCTCGTATTGAAATGCTGTAGAGAGATCTGCATGTCGCCGACCGATTTTTTGAATCGGATCCAATCCTTGAAGAGCTGTCGAAGGGTTGAAGGCTCAACGTTCGCCTTCTTCAGGGTCGGTCTGATACGATTGAGGTCGTTGAGCAGATTATGCATGATGGCCAGGGAGCAATGGAGACTGTTGATCAGAGGCACATTGTGTTTTTTCCAGTACTGACGTCCCAGGATAGCGCAATCCAGAAGCATTGTCCTGAGGTCAAAATCGAGGTGTACTATCCGCGATGCCAGTTGCGTCAGATCTCTTTGTCGTCGCTCCCCGGCGTGGACCCCATTTCCCTCCCCCAGTACCTCCACGTATTCCTGAACTTTATCCCTATCCATGATCAATCTTTTAAAATCCTTTTTTAGCAGTGAATTCAAGGTGTCCCTCCTTTCGCATGTATTGTCTCGGGTAATCCAGGGCTCTCCCGTCACGTTTTCCTCTTTATCCTTTCCCCGCTTTCAGAATGCTTGAGACGAAAGGTCTTCTGCGTAAAGACGCCCCTTTGTACAGGATCGGCATATGTCCAGACCCGTTTTGCGCATCATTTCAAACTCGTTTTTGGGAACCGCAGGTTCCGTTTTCATGGAACGGAGATAGCGGAGGGCGCAGGCATGCCTCGTGATACGAAGGTTCCCCGGCTGACGCGCACAGCGGATCAGCTCGATGTCCAGGGTGTTTCTGCTCTCTGATTGATGTGGTGTCGGCATTTTCTCCTCCTCTCCGGGTAGAGAATATCCCCTCAATCGGGTATCCCATTTCAATGTTGGTTGGATTTTTGCAAAATCTGCGGGCATAGGCGCTTCCAAAGCATTCCTCCACAATGGTAAACATCTCGCCTGTATCCATGCCGCTATTCCGTAGATCCTGAATGGCCTGATCAACCATCGCCGCAAAGACCTCTTCTGCCATAACCGGTTTCTTTGACATGTCGTCTCCTTTCCGGATAAGACCTCAATGAAGTTCAAACTTGCGAATCCCTTTAACCCGCTCCCCCCGGGGATGGAGGGAACTCCCCGGGAGGAGGCTTTTGTGAGACTTAAAATGATTATATTCGCCGAACCTTGCAGCAACCTTTCACAATCATTACAATTGTGTAATGTTTCTTGAGACGACAGCCCCATTAAGGGGTAAGGTCTCGCTCTAAGCGGGTGGTGTTTAAGGTTTGATCGGGGCGGGGCCTTGCTTGAAGGTCGGGGACAAGCAGGAACGGTGACCCCTTACCTGTAGGGTGCGACTTGAATTTTTTTAACGCTCAGGCCTTCTGTTTCTCTCTTTGCCTTAAATATCGTGGAAGGCCTTACTGTTTTACGGTAGGAATGCCCTTCGGCTTCCTTCCCGTCACCATAAAGGGAGATGAGTCTGTCCAAAGGCCCCGCGTCAAGGGCCCTCATGGGACAGGCGTCGACACAGGCCGGCTTCCGATCGGTATCGAGCCGATCGAGACAAAAATGACATTTTTGCATTTTGGCATGATCTTCCTGCCCAAACTGGGGGGCATCATAAGGACAGGCCTCCAGGCACTCGGCGCACGCCTCTTTTCCCAGACAGATCTCCGGGTTAACCACGACCACACCATCTTCCTCCCGTTTCGAAATCGCCCCCACAGGGCATACCTCCATGCAGGATGGGTCTGCGCAGTGATGACAGCCCGTTGAAAGAAATGCAACAAAAAGATCGGGAAACGTGCCTTTTTCTATAGTCAGAACCCTTCTCCAGCTTGCGGGCCCGGCGCTCACATTGTTCCAGTCCTTACAGGCGACGATACATGTAAGACACCCGCAGCAGCGTGTCTGATCGAAGTAGAATCCCATTTGCATAGCCATCTCCTAAATTTTTGCTATGGCTCCTCACAAGAATTTGTGGGTAAATTTTATTCAATGGTCAGAGGGTCTTCTCTGAAGGTGACTGGCGGGAGGCCGCCGTTCTTTTCTTGACTTATCTGCGGGGGAAGCCCCGGCTCCGACGTAGGCGGAGAACGGGGAGGGGGCCAGTTTCCCCTGCTGATAAGTCAACAGAAAAGACCAGGCCGGGAGCCTCGGAACCGGAAGAGAAGATCCTCTGACCAATCACGCATGAGTACCCCACAAATCCTTATGAGGAGCCCTCTCTATTTGTACCAGGCAGGTATTATAAGGGAAGGATCCACCCGGAGAATAGGTATACCTTGTGAGCACATTGGCGCATCCTCCTCTGTCTGCCCCATCACTGTCAGGTTGATACCACCCCCCTACCGGAACATCCACCACACCGGGCATGATTCGCTCGGTCACATGTGCCTGAATGATGATCTGACCCCTGTCGTTAAATACCCGAACCAGGTCCCCATCTCTGATCCCTCTCTCACTAGCGTCTGTTGCGTTGATCAAAACCGCATGGAGCTCTAACTCCTTAAGCCAGGGGATATTTTCGAATTGACTATTGGCCCGCCTCTTGGAGTGGGACGTGATAAGCTGGAGAGGGTATGTCTCGGCAAGGGGGTCGTTTCTACTCTCCCAGGTCTCCAGATATTTGGGTATGGGCGGCAGGTGAGGATTATTTTGATCCGCCCATTGCCGGGAATAGATCTCGATCTTTCCCGATGGCGTGGGAAAAGGGTTATGGGCAGGGTCTTCTATCTGCTTTCGGAGGGCCACATAAGGTTCAGCGTGCTTTATGCGGTATGTAGCATTTTTTTTGAATGCCTCATAATCCGGAATCTCACTGTTCCGGACCATATCTCGAAGATGCTCCTCTTCTGATCTCTCACCGAACCCTGTTATCCCTAATCGAGAGGCGAGGAGGGCTGCAATCTCGTAGTGGGATTTGCTCTCCCCACATGACTCGATAGCCTTATGCACATATCCATAAAAGGGTGTGCCGACACCGTTTGCGATATCGTTCCTTTCCATGTAGGTATTGGTGGGAAGAACGATATCGGAGAATGTGACGGTAGGTGTCATGAACTGCTCTTGAGTAAAGATAAACTCGACCCCGTCTGATTTCATTGCCTTTACGATCTTATTTACATTGGGAAAGGCATTCACATAGCTGCAATTGACAATGGAGATCAGCTTACAATCTGCGGGATACCCCCCGGCCTTACCTTTCATGATGAAGTCCGGCACATCGCAGTAGTGTATCCGACCCTGGCCATAACCGGGAGGGGAACCCTTGGGAGGCGAAGGATATTGTTTGTCGAGCGGATTGGGTGCGAGGCCGGCCCAGCGCATCCGGTACGGGTACCCGCCGATGATCGACTCCCATGCCCTGCCTGCCGCATCGCCACCCTGGATGCCGATATTGCCGGTCATGGCAGCCAGGGTCATGGCGATCCGATGGTATTGTTCTCCGAAGGCGGAGCGGCCCGGCGCAATGCCGGTCATGAGCGCCGCAGGTTTGAGGGTCGCATATTCCCGAGCGAGCCTTTCAATAACGGTTGCGGACACCCCGGTAATATGTTCAGCCCATGACGGCGTCTTGGCCTCCCCATCCTCTTTGCCCAGAATGTAATTTCTGAATTTATCAAAACCGAGGGTATAGGCATCCAAGAATCTTTGATCCTGAAGATTTTCTTCAACCATCACATAGGCCATGGCCAGTAACATGGCGCCATCTGTTCCCGGCCGTATCGGAATCCACTGATCGGCAAAGGTGGCCGCCGAATCCGTATACCTGGGGTCCAAGACCACAATCCTGGCCCCTCCCTCCCTGGCCTGAGCCAGATACCAGCTGGTGTTCACCCCTGTAATGGTGTTGGCCGGGTTCCACCCCCACATGATAATGAGACGGGAATGAAGCAGATCCTCCCTGCTATTGGATGTAAGATAGGTGCCATACGTCGCCTTTTGGGCATACATCCCTCCCTGAAAAGAGGTGACGGCCCAGACGGGGGTAAATCCCCCTGCCCGGGCCAATACCTGGGCCATGAGAGAGCCATTATGGAAATTATGTATGTCACCGCCCATAGAGATATATAAGATGCTTGAAGGCCCATAGGTCTCTTTGACCCTTGAGATCTCCCCTGCCACGGTATCTATCGCCTTGTCCCATGATATCCTTTCAAAATGACCCTCTCCGCGTTTCCCGACCCGCTTCAAAGGATAAAGGAGGCGGTCCGGGGCGTATACCCGCTGCCTGTAGGCCCGGCCCCGGAGACACCCTCGAAGTTGAGGCTCTTCTCCATCATCCGTCTCAATACGGGTGATCACATTGTCTTTGATATGGAGCTTGAGGATGCACGAGCCGCCGCAATGACTGGCACAGGTGGTGGTTATGACCTTTTCCAAAAAACACCTCTTTTCATGATTAGGAAATCAACTGCGTATGCCCAATTACTTATTTAAAATTAAGCATGTTATAGCATATATTTAGCTTTAAAGATGCGGTTTTCTCAGGCCTCCAGGCCGGAGGCGATCGCGGTGTTTGTATTCATGATGTACATTCTAATTCAATTCGTAAACGATGTCAGTTGTTTTCTCTGTGAACGCGGCATCCTGTTCCAGGTCATCGATCGGCTTCTGAATGAGGGTGTGGCGCGTGAGAACTGGCAATATCTTTTACCGGATAAATCATTGATTGAAAATTGTCGCGGCCGGTCGTAATTGTTTGACAGATGTGTAAATACACATTAATTAGTCCCGTAACGCATCAGCTTGACGGGTGGTTTCAGCTTTACTATGCGGGCAGGGTCGTGGCTTTTGATATCTCTCGCTCTCCTCGCTAGAGCACAGCCTCCGGCCCGTGGGGCCTGCGTCCCGGAGGGAGCTCCCAGAG
>CAZACO010000034.1:2750-14133 GCA_964483185.1 uncultured Desulfobacteraceae bacterium | reverse complement strand
ATTATTTCTTAGAAACCCTGAAAACAGCCATCCACCCCCTCTCCGGGTCTAAGTAACAAAGCTATTATCTAATATATCCCTTAATAAGAACTTCGTCAAGCTCATTTCCAGAAACGCATTTTGTTTGTAACCACCTTGACCCTGCAACAAATCAGGTACCTGTCGAGATCCATGGTACTTTCCCTAAGCCCTGCATAAATCTCCCCATTCATACTGGACAATCGTCACCATGGCGATAGCCGCTGTTTCCGCCCTCAAAATCCGGCTTCCAAGTGATACCGGCTCAAAACCCGCATCCTGAGCCTCCGAGACCTCGCTCCTGTCAAAGCCGCCCTCAGGTCCTACCATACCGATAAATCTGTCTGCCGGCAAAAGGCCCCTGAGGAGTCCCTTCAAATCTCTCGATCCCTCTTCTTCCCACAAAATCGCCTTGATCCCCTCATCTTCTTTCCATGTTGCGGTCAATTGCGAAAAAGAGGAGAACCCGCCGATGTTGGCAGGGATGATCCTGCCGGACTGCTTGGCTGAATTCCGGGCGATTTCTCTCCAATGTCGCATCTTTCGCTCCGCTTTCTCCCTGTCAGGCCTGATGACCGAGCGCAGGGAAGAAAAGGGGTGAATATGATCCACGCCCAATTCGGATGTCTTCTGGATCAGATAATCCATAGGGCCGGATTTCAGGACGGCCTGGCAGAGGATAATTCCTACAGGCGAGTGAGGGAGTTGAGGAAGTGCCTTTTCCGGAATGACCGTGACCTCCTGCCGCGTCGCTGATTGGATGACGGCCAGAAAGAGGGCGCCGCAACCGTCCATGAGCACACATCGATCCCCCGGCCCCATCCTCAGCACCTTCAGCATATGCCGCGCTTCAGATCCTTTTATGATGCAGGGCCGATCCTGTTCAATCGAGTCCTCAACAAAAAAGCGCCTCAACATCCCTCTTTCTCAGCCCCCTTAAGGGCGGTGACGCAGGCCCATTCCTCCCGGTGCAGGGTCTCATATTCCTGCAACCCATGTCTATAGAGTGAACCGGAAACCTCCCGGACCTGGCTTTTGAGAATCCCAGATAGAACCAGCCCTCCCCCGGCCTCCACGAGCCGCGAAAAACAGGGCATCAGCCTCACGATCTCTCCCAGGATTAAATTGGCACAAACAAGAGAGAATTCCTCCCTCACCTGTTCAACAGGTCCCGGGGAAAGATCGATCGATCCGGCAACACGGTTCAGGCGCATATTCTCCCCTGCCCAGCGTATGGCCTCCGGGTCTGTATCAATGGCCATGACTTTTTCCGCGCCCAGCTTTATCCCGTATATGGCCAGGATACCGCTCCCTGTGCCCACGTCAAGCAGGGTCCAACGCCTCCTGAGCCGCACCCGCTCCATGGCCTCAAGACACATCCTGGTGGTCGGGTGCTGACCGGTCCCGAAGGCAGGCCCGGGGTCCATAAGGATGATGTGGCCGGACCCCGTTTCCGGGACCGGCTCCCAGGCAGGGAGGATGAGGAGGGTGGGCGTCACCCGGGCCGGGCGAAAAAACCGGCGCCAGTTGAGGCTCCAGTCCTGGTCGTCTACCTTGTTGAACCGGAGTTTCGGAGACGGAACCTCGGGAAATATCTCTTTAAGATCCTGGAGATACAGGGCTATCCGGTTCCTGATCTCCTCCAGGTCCTGCTGGAAGGGAAGGTAGGCCTTTAATGTGCGATCATGGAAGTCTTCTGATACAACGCCTGTGCAGCCCAAATCAAAAAGAAAGGAACTCAAAGGCTCATGCAGTGCGGGGTCTGCCTGAAGGGATATCTCCAGCCATCCAGGCTGTGTACGGCTTAAAAGGGCCACAGCATCTCCCATCACCCAGGCAACCCCCTTGTCTTGGCGGGGGTCATAAACAAGCTTAGGCCCTTTGAAACACGTAGTTCAACTGGCCGTTGGGTAGCCGGTTGACCGCAGTGGTCATCTCCATACCCACCTTGATCTCGTCCTCCGGCACATCATCTGCAATGCGGCCGAATACCTTGTAATCGCCGTAATCCAACAGGGCGATGGCATAGGGGAGGTCATCGCCAAACCCGATGGGGGCGAATTCCAGTTTGCTGTAGGTCAGGAGTCTGCCTTTGCCGGAGACGTCGAACCACTCCATGTCACTGGAAAAGCAGGCATAGCAATCTGCCCTGGGAGGGAAAAACATCTGACCGCACACCTTACACCGGGTCCCCATGACCTTGCCCTGATCCAAATAGTCGATAAAGTCATTGATCTTGGTGATGGAGGTAAAACTTACCGTTCCGAATTTTTTGAATCGATCATCTACCTCTTTTTTCTTCTTGCCCATGGTTTTACCTCCCAAAAATGCTGACGTTCCCGTAAAGGCCTACACCGCCGATGTTATGGACCAGCCCGATCTCCGGGTCTTTTACCTGCATGTCGCCCGCCTCGCCGCGGAGCTGGAAGACAATGGTCCTGATCTGGGACCCTCCGGTAGCACCGATCGGGTGGCCCTTGGAAAGGAGCCCGCCGTCCACATTGACCGGGATACTCCCCTCTTTGTACGTCTCTTTGGCCTTGATCAGTTCTTTGCCCTCCCCGGGTTTGGCAAACCCCAGATTTTCATAGGCCATCATCTCGGCAATGGTGAAGCAGTCGTGAACCTCGGCCACGTCGATATCCTTGGCCGTAATGCCGGCCATCTTGTAGGCCTGCTCCCCGGCCTGCTGGGCAACGGTCAACCCTGAAAAGAGATCTCTTCCTGCGAGGTTCACGGTCGTGGATGCCGCACCCAGGCCCAGGATCCACACCGGCTTTTTGGAAAATGCCTTAGCCTTTTCCTCGTTGGCAACAATAACACAGGAACTGCCGTCCGCATTTGCGCAGCAGTCCCCGACCCTGAGCGGGCTTGCCACCGGATTGGACATGGGGCTTTCCGGGTCGGAAAACATCTCGAAGGTGACCGGCCTGCGGTAGACAGCCTTTTCATTGATCTGGCCGTACGTTGCCGCCTTTACCCGGATAAGGGCAAGATCCTCAGGAGTGGTCCCGTATTGCTCCATGTGGGCCCTCGCGTACATGGCATAATATGCGGGCATCATGGTCCCGAAGGGGCTCTCCCACTGGATGTCTGCACCCCGCCCCATCCGCTCCTGCGATTCCGCAGAAGAGATCTCTGACATCTTCTGAAATCCGATCACCGCCACCACATCATGAAGTCCGGACTTCACCAATGAATAGGCAACCCTGAGTCCCATGCTGCTCGATGAACACAGGCTTTCCAGGTAGCAGGTCGGTTGTGGAACGAGCCCTAAGTACTCGGCAAAGACCCCGGCCGGCGATCGCTGCTTGTCATATTCCGGTGCCGAGCAGATGATTGATGCGCCAATATCTTTGGTTGATATCTGCGCGTCTTCCATGGCATCTCTGAATCCTTCAAAGGCCAATTCCCTGATAGACCCGGGATATCCCCGTACGAAAGGGGTCTGGCCAACGCCGATAATCCCTACTTTCCCCATAATAACCTCCAGATTCCTTCGTTGAAAGTGTCTAAAGTTATAAATGCCTAAAATTTACTCCGTTCAATCGGTACCCTCTGAAGTAAGAAGCCTGTTTCTTTGGGCGAAGTCCTGTTTCACGGAGGCGCCTAAAGCCAAGAAATCCTGTCAATTCCAAACGCCGCTTCGATGGTTGGCCGATACAAACCTGCCTTTGTTTAAAACGGCAACGCCGAAGGCGTACCACAACTTTAGGCACTTTAAACTTTAGGCACTTTAGGCACTTAAGTCAAAGTAAAACCAAAGTGGATCTGAAATATAGGAAAAAACCGGTTGAAGGTCAAGCGCAAAAACCGGCGTCACTGGCGCGGGGATTTGAGACAGAGGGCCAGCAGCGAACCGGTAAGGATAAGCCCACCGGTCAGGGCGACCCCCAGGTTAAATAAACCGGCATCGGCCATCATTCCGATTCCGATCGGGATGGCCCCACCCCCGAAAACAAAAGCTGCTGGCATGGTGAGTGAGACGGCGATATTCCGCGAATTGGGTGGACCTATGGAAGAGATGGCTGCAAATCCGGGAGGGAAAAAACATGCGGCCATCACTGGCTGGAGAAAAACGAGGGCCACAATCCACGCATCTGAAACAATGCCAAGGAGTATGGTGAGCAGGCCTGTGATCAGAAACACGCCGCTCATGGTCAGGTTTGGCCCGATGCGATCACTTATCCATCCGGCGATGAATGCCATGAACACACCGGGAATCCGCGAGAGCGCCACTAATGTATTGGCCCAGCTCCGATCAACCCCCTGTGCTGTCACAAGATAGAGGGGCAACATCGTGTATATGCCCAGGGTACCGCAGATGCCAAAAGAGAAAAGGACTGTCATTATCCAAAAGGCGGGCTCTGTAAAAAAGGTCTTTAGGGATCCAAAATTAGGGGACTCCCCGGAAAATTCCCCTCCCTTCCCGAACAGAAAAAACGCCACGCCGATAAAGATAGAGCTGACACCTAAAAAGATGACAACGCCCCGCCATGAGAGCCAGATCATCAGCACCTCTGCCAGCAATGGCGCCACCACAAAGCCCAAATTAGGGGCCAGCTCATGGGTCGCGATGGTTTTTCCCCAGTGCCTAATGCTGATCAAAGAGGTCAAAGTGGCAATCCCCGAAGGGAGGTAGATGCCTGCTGCTATCCCGAGGAAAAACAATCCAAAACGGATCTCCCAAAGGCTGTTGCTGATAGAGATCCCCAGGAGTGCTATTCCCACAGATACGGCAGAAGCCATAATGACCCGCCTGTGGCTGATACGGCAGGAAAGGAAGCCGGAGGAGAGAAGGGAAATGAAATAGCCCAGGGAAGCCAAAAGAAAAAGGGATCCGGCCTCGGTGTGGCCAAGTCCCAGGTCGTTTTCAATGCTCGGCAACAGAGGGGCAAAGACGATTCTCCCGGTGAAGTTCAAGAAAAAAATAGTCGTCAGAAAAAGAATGGAGCCCAGTTGTGAGACAAACGAAACATTCTCGTCAACATCAATGGGTCCTTTCTTGTCATCTTGAGTGTGCGGTAAGCCCATAATCGGTTGAAAGACCTTCTCCCTGTATCAACTTTCTGCCGCAAAAGACAGGGGCGGCCCTTTAGCGGCTTGAAATGATACGATTTTTCTGATAAATGGAAACTCCTGTGGTACGGCACCGAAAAAACGAGCCCCTGAACGTGGCATATAAACTACAAATCCGAGCTTTTTGCAACCATGAATATATATCTAAAAGCCCTTCGGGCGCCCTTTCTTGCAGGTTCCATCGTCCCGGTCATCATCGGCTCCGCATTTGCCCTGACGGTAAACAACTTATCCATCTGTCTGCTTTTCATATGCGCCGCTGGAATTGCCGGCCTCCACTTAGGCGCCAATCTGCTGAATGACTATTTCGATGACAGGGGAAGTGATCCGATCAATGTGCGCATCACCCCTTTCAGCGGTGGAAGCCGTGTGATTCAAAACGGAGAATTGGCTCCTTTGACAATCCTCATAATGGCCTTGTTTTTCTTTGCCATCGGTGTGGCTGTCGGGATCTGGCTCGTCTTTTTGGGGAGACCGCTTGTCATCTTGATCGGGCTTTTGGGTCTTGGGGCGGGATGGGCCTATTCAGCCCCCCCGCTCCAGCTCATGTCCCGGGGGTGGGGCGAGGTAGTGATCTTTTTTGCCTTCGGCCCGCTGGTCACACTAGGGACGTATTATGTGATGTCCGGAACGTTGAGCTGGCCAGCCTTTGCCATCGGGGCGCCTCAGGGTTTTTTTATTGCGGCGGTCATCTGGATCAATCAATTTCCAGACTACGAAGCGGATCGCAAGGCGAACAAAAAAAATATGGTCGTGAGATTGGGACCGGGGCATTCGAGGCATCTCTACTGTGCCATCATGTCAGCGCCGTTTGTGACCGTCTTTTTTTTAGTTCAAGTGCTGGGGGTTTCGTACCTGAGCCTGATCTCTTTCATTGCGTTTCCTCTGGCACTCAGGGCCATGCGGATCCTGTGGCGTGAATACCGCTCCCATACAGGGATCATCCCTGCTCAGGCATTGACCATCCAGACCCTGATTGCCCACGGTCTCCTTCTTTCTATCGGCATAGGATTAAGCCGGTTCACCTAGGCGAACGTCGGATATCCCGGTAAGGGGCAGAGAATGAAAATCTAACGTGTCGAAATTGACGATTCTATCTTGGCGTCCTTTGCGCTTTTGCGCGAGACCTAACGGTTATTGCGAGTTCATAAATATCCACTTTTCAAGTGCCCGAGGACCTCAAAAAAATGCCATCCACGCAGACCGAACTCAGGCCAGAAAAAAAAGTCCCCGATTTGTCCATTTTTACCGTGATGATCTCACGGGGCATGGGGAAGGTCCGTAGTTTCAGCATCTCCTCCCGTTTCCTGATCTTGGCTTCCGTCATTTTCGCCCTCTACATTGTTGTTTCCGTTGTTGTGATATCTCTCTATTTTGGTGAACTCAGGACCCAGACGGTTCAGTCAGATCTCGTACAGCAACTGGCGCATGAAACAGAAGAGACCCGGCAGGCGCTGTATCAGGCCAGACAGCGACTGAGGTTTCTGGAAGACTACATCTGCAAGTCGGAGGGAAAGGAGAAGAAAGAGGCTGGAATTCCAGTACCCGAGACCGTAAATTCAGTCCCGGAAGGACCTGTCCCCCAGGCAGACACATTGGAAACCCCCGCCGAAGAGGAATCTCGTGAGCCCCTTGTCACGATCGAACAGCTGACAACCAAAAGGAGCGGCGGGAGATTATCTGTAAAATTCAGGCTGATTAAGACAGACCCTGACAGGAAGGAACTCAGCGGTTATATCTTTATCATTGCAGCGAACAGCAAATCAGACCCGCCGCAGTTGTTGACCCATCCTAAGGTAGCTCTTAGAAACGGCGTTCCGATCGACTGCAAACGTGGCCAGCCTTTCAAGGTGAGGAATTACAGGATTATCCGGGGGAAATTCTTTCTAGACTCAGACAGTGAAACGCCTTCGCTTCTAACCATCTTAGGGTATGACACGTCCGGAAAATCGATCCTGAAAAAGGTCTTCGCCATTGAAGAAGCGCCGTAATTCGGTGCGGATTGGGGGTTTATTGGGTTGGGGGTTTTTCCACCAACCGATCATCCACACCTCCGGCATCCAATATGCGATACCCAGCATTCGGGTCGTGCCACCGCTGTGCTGTCCCCCTGCAGAACCGGGCCCTTCATGCGTCTTCAATGTATTCGAGGGTGATGATGTCATCCCACGGATCGGCCTTCTTGACTTCCACAGATATTTTTTGCCCCTGGGACAGGATAATGCCATCCTTTCGTTTCAGATCCGCGATCATGAGAAAATCCGTCAGTACCACACGGTATTTGCTTTTCAGCTCATCCAGGACCAGGGCACTCAGTTTTTTACCACGTTGCAGGCCGAGATGTTTCAAAATCCAGTAGCGGAGGCGGTTTCGTTTTATCAACCCAAGCTTCTTTATGATAGGTTCAGCAGACATCTGGATCTCTTCAAGCCGCTTCTCATCGTAGATGGTTTCATTGTGAAAAAGATAGCTATGTATCTGTCGTTGGTTGACAAGATCCAGGTATCTTCTGATGGGAGACGTGGCGTGACAATACACTTCCACACCCAATCCGCTGTGGGGACCTGGATCGGTTCGGATGTGTAGCGGACTCAACTTCCGGCGTTGCTGGAACACATAGTAGAGATATCCCTTTTCATCCAAAGGCAATTTTTCACTGGGCTCCGACTGGGTTCTGAAGAGGATTGGAATATGATTTTTCATGCAGAACTGGGCGGCCAGCAAGTTATAGAGGATCATGAATTCTGCAACAATGGTTCGGGAAGGTGTTTCCTGTTCAACCAGTTCCAGGGAAAAGTCGCCATTGCCCGTAAATTTTACCTCAAGTTCAGGCAGTGAAAGGCTCAAGGCCCCCTGATCCATCCTATTCTGGCGCAGTCGCAGGCTGAATTGATGCATTTCTTTAAGCAGGATGTCTCTTTCCAGTGTCTCATTTACGTCCTCATAGATGAGCTGTTGCCGGACCCGAATGACAGTGGGGGCGAACCTGTAGTCAAGTAATGTCCCGGCCTTGTCAAAACGGGCCAAAAGGGAAATGGCGTTGCGGTCGCATCCCTGCTTCAAGCTGAGGACGTCCTTGGACAGGTCTGCCGGGAGCATAGGGATCTGCCTTCTGGGAAGATATTGAGATGACGCCCTTTCGGCAGCGGCCAGGTCAAGGATGCTTTCCGCTGAAATGGCCGATGCCACATCGGCAATATGCACACCGATGTGCAGTTCGTCACCGATCATTTCAAAACTCATAGCGTCGTCGAAATCTTGCGTCAAGGGGCCATCAATCGTCAATGAGGACTGATCCCTGAAGTCTTCCCGTCCTGCCAAATCGATCTTACAGGCGGTTAAGCGGTCAGATGCTGCTAATTGACTCTCGGTAAACTCGACCTCGAGACCCGATCTCAGAAGATCCAGATTCTCATCTTCTCCCCACTCTCCCAACTGAATGAGCAGACTCTTTGCCTCCCGAATATCTGATATGCCGGCGTTTGACAGCACCTCCCTGCCGTCCTTGAATTCAGGCGCATCCTTACCATAAAGGGCCAATTGTATAAGCAAACGAACGATATCCGTCTTACAGGGCGGCCCGTCCGTCTCCTTGCCCTGTTGAATCTCCTTCAACCAGTGGCTACCCTGCCTGAGCCTTTCGTCCTTTGCGGCCTCATCCGCCTGCTGCCTGATGATTTGTTCGACCTTCTTCTTCGAGTTCGGCAGGAACTGCCCGTTTTTCATCTTGAAATAGAGACGGTTTTCAAAAAGGGCGCGTACGATTGCTGAGGAGTGACCTTCTGTGATGGTCTCACCAAAAACCAGTTGTGCAAGATACTTGTGACCGAAAGTCTCATCTTCATCCTGGACCAGCTCCCAAAGGCCCTCTACATCAATCTGTTCTTTCAGGCGGATTCTCATCTCCTCTATCTGTTTGAGTCTTTCCAGCAGGTCTTCCCTGGATTGCGAAATATCAATCGTCGGTTCCGAAATGAGCAGGGTCCTTTTAGGTGATAGATTGACCTCACGGTTTGACGGTGTCAATAAATGCAACCTGCTCCCCTTATCCTGCAGGCAGATTGTACAAACAAACCGACCTTGATCAATATATTCAACTATTTTTCCTTGAGTCATGTAAAAACCGTATCTGTAAATGGAAATTCGAAATTCGAAACTGGAAACTTGAACCGCCATGGAATTGAATATTGACTTTTGACCTTGGACTTCGGACTCTCAACCTGCAACCCGTGAACGGTTACGAATTTTTGCAATAACGGAGATTACTAACAGGTGGCATAGATTCTGTCAACAAGGCACTGACGGAGGCACACCAAATTTGTTCTTATTGCCTGTAACGTTTCATTAATTCTTGAGATCCTGGTCCTCTGAGCAGGGACAAGGCATCAAAAAAAAGGCCTTTCAGTTTTTTCGTCAATAACAACAATGCAATTACTGCTTGAATGCGAGGCCATTCCGTCGTATCCTTTCATTCGATGCCTCTCAATTTTTGATGTTGACATGACGCTTTCTGTAGCATTATGTGTGATGGGTCTGGGGAAATGATTGCAGCTATCGACGTGGACTACCGGGATAACGGCTCAGCTCAGGCTGCTGCGGTGGTCTTCGAGCATTTCTCCGATACGGCCCCATATTCAACATACATAACAGATATCCCTCAAGTCGAAGCGTACGTACCAGGCCAGTTTTTCAGGCGAGAACTGCCTTGCATCATAGCTGTATTTGAGGTGATTCGGGAAGCCGTTTCCACCATCGTTATCGACGGGTATGTAATGCTCGGTGAGAGCCCGGGGCTTGGTTTCTGCCTATGGCAGCAACTGAAACAGGAAAAGGCCGTGATCGGTGTCGCCAAATCGCCATATATGCATTCGAATGCCGTCACGGTTATTCGGGGCTCAAGCAAAAACCCGCTCTATGTGACATCGGCTGGAATGGAACCTGCCATCGCAGCCGGGCGGATCAGAAGGATGCAGGGGAAATATCGTATTCCCACCTTGCTGAAGCATGTGGATTCTCTCTCAAAGAGAATTGCAGAACAAAACCATTGAGCCGAAAGCTAACTCTATGATATTTTGAGACAACGGGTTGGGGTAAAGGCAAATGATAACAGCAACCGCGATCCATCGTGAGAATTGGACAGAGAAAAATCGATGATAAAGCTGAACGCTGAACAAAAGTTGATACTTGCCACCGTACGGGAGATTGTTCAAGAGAAAATAAGGCCCAGGGCTGCGGAAATAGATGCGCGGGCGGAATTCCCATGGGACACGGTCAGGATATTTGCTGAAAACGGAATCTTAGCGCCTCTCCTCCCCGAAAAATACGGGGGCATCGGATTGGCATACCTGACCTTTTCCATGATTCTGGAAGAAATCTCAAAGGCCTGTGCCTCTTCAGCCTTAATCCTGATTGCTCAGGCCGATGGCATACTGCCGATTCTCTGCGCAGGGAGTGAAGCGCTCAAAGAAACGTACCTCCCCGGCCTCGCCAAAGGAAAACTTGCCGGATTCGCCGCTACCGAGCCCGGGGCAGGATCTGACATCCTTTCCATGAGAACACGCGCTGTTCGAAAGGGAGATGTCTATATCATAAACGGCCAGAAATGTTTCATCACAAACGGGAGTATTGCCGATGTCTTAACCGTTTACGCATTCACAGATCCCGTGAAAAAGTCCAAGGGTATCACTGCCTTTGCTGTAGAAAAGGGATCAGCAGGCCTTAACTATGGAAAAAACGAAAACAAGATGGGGATGCGTGGATGCATCAATTCCCAGTTGTTTTTCGAAGACATGGAAGTCTCCGAAAAGAACATCATCGGCCATGAAGGAAAAGGGATTGCCAGTATGATGGCGGCACTGGATACCAGCAGGCTATTTTCCGCGTCCCAGGCAGTCGGTTTAGCTCAGGGGGCCATCGACGAGGCCGTCGCCTATGCCGGCCAGAGGATTCAGTTCGGGAGGCCGATCGCTGACATGCAGGCCATTCAATTCATGATTGCAGACATGGTGGCAAACACGGAGGCAGCACGTCTCCTGACCTACCAGGCCGCAAGGCACTTAGACAAAAACGCATTGAAATCTGTCCGTAAGTCATGCGCCATGGCCAAGTTTCTCGCTTCAGACAACGCCATGAAGGTAACCACCGATGCCGTTCAGGTCATGGGAGGCTATGGGTATATGAAAGATTTTCCGGTAGAAAGAATGATGCGTGATGCCAAACTCATCCAGATCTACACCGGCACAAATCAGATCATGCGGCTCGTTGCTGCAAGAGACATATTCCAGAA